>JAZQUS010000049.1:0-3058 GCA_045631445.1 Eubacteriales bacterium | reverse complement strand
CCGACATTGTTTCCGTTGTTTACACGAGAAAAGACGGAAGCTACGGACTTATTAACCCCGTGATTTAAAAATAAAAGGTTAATGAAAATTAGATAAAATGTGTTTCCCCCCCCCGCGCGGGCGGTGGGGGAAAACACATTTTATCTAATTTTCATTAACCTTTTATTTGTAAATCACGGGGTTAATAAGTCCGTAGCTTCCGTCTTTTCTCGTGTAAACAACGGAAACATTGTCGATTTCGTCATTGAAGAAAACGAAGAACTGATGTCCAAGCAAATTCATCTGCATAATTGCCTCTTCAACGCTCATCGGGAAGAGCTCAAACTCCTTTGTTCTTACGATAAACTCGGGATCCTCGTCAAGACCCTCGTCAAAATCAGGAAAGGTGAATTCGCCCTCTTTAAGTCGTTTTTCAAGACGAGTTTTGTTCTTTCTAATCTGACGGTCAATAACCTCTACGCAGCGGTCCATAGCATTCTGGAAGCTGGTATCCTCAACCTCAGCGCGAAAGATTGTGTTAGCACCGCGAATCGTGATTTCAACGCTGTCACGCTCGCGTTTGCAACTGAACGTTACTGTTGCGGAGGCCTCTGAACCAAAATATTTGTCCAGCTTTGCGAGTTTCTTTTCAGCCATTTCTTTGGTTGAATCCCAAACGTTCATCTGTCTGCCAACAATAGTAATCTTCATCAAATCATTCCTTTCGAGTTGTATTTAAATGAAAGAGCTTCCTCTTTCTGATTTGATTATATCACATTTATTTATATTTGTAAATAGTTTATATAAAAAATATCGGTCTTTCACAAATTTTGTGCATTTTGCACAAAGAAAAACCGACATTTTTCAATATTAATCTTGTTTTTTAACTCCAACTTGAGTAATTATTCCTTCCAAATGCGCATCGTGACCGTATTCAATAACGTTATACTTGCCATCATCATATTCAATATGACAAACCGCAGCATTGGTCACCCAATCGTAATTTTGAAGTTGATCGAGCGCACCGCCGTGCCACAAGCAATTCATAACACGAATAACTGTCGCGTGTGTGCCAATAAGAACGGTTTTTCCGTCATTTTCGGCAATAATTTCCTCAATCGCAACCTTTATGCGCTCAAACACATCGGAAATCTTCTCTCCCCCATCGGGATGAGCATTTCCAATATCGTTTTGGAAAGTCCAATAAGTTTCGGGGAATTTTTCGGCAAGTTCAACAAAGGTTTTCTGCTCCCACTCACCCGCATAAATCTCGCGAAGCCCCTCTCTTTTGTGAATTTCAAGTCCCAATCTTTCAGCAGTTGGAAGCACCGTATTGTATGCTCTGCAAAGGTCACTTGAATAAATTTCATCAATGTGAAAATCCTTCAAATATTCGGTCAATCTCTTAACCTGCTCCTCTCCTATCTCCGAGAGTCCCCAGTCAGTTTGACCAATAAAAATTCTCTTAAAATTGCCAATACTGTTTCCGTGTCTAACTATAATTAATTTAACCATTTCGATGTCCTTTCGGGTTATTTCACATTTTTAACTGTTTTAAGAATTTCAATCGCACCGTCAAGGTAGTTAACATCCATATCCTCAATTCTACCTGCGTCAACAAGGGATGCAAGTGTAGGATCTATGGGCATTTTTGCAAGAAGCGGATAACCGAACTTCTGCGCGATTTCCTCAATATGACTATCACCGAAAATCTTGATAATCTTGTCGCAATCAGGACATTTAACGTAGCTCATATTTTCAACAAGCCCAATAACGTCAACGTCCATCATCTTCGCCATATTAGCCGCCTTTTCAACAATCATGGAAACAAGCTCTTGAGGAGAAGAAACGATAACAATTCCATCAAGCGGAATGCTTTGGAAAACCGTGAGAGGAACATCACCAGTTCCGGGAGGACAGTCAACAAAAAGATAGTCAAGATCACCCCAAACAGTACCTGACCAAAATTGCTTAACAGTACCCGCAATAACAGGACCTCTCCAAACAACAGGAGCCGTCGCATCGGGCAAAAGGAGATTTACACTCATTATTTTAATTCCTGTTTCTGTAACGGGCGGAAACATTCCGTCATCGTTACCCTCAACACCTGCGCTTACACCAAACGCCTTTGGAATTGATGGACCTGTAATATCGGCATCAAGAATACCAACCTTGTAACCTGCTCTTTGCATAAGTGTAGCAAGAGTTGAAGTCACCATCGACTTACCAACGCCACCCTTTCCGCTAACAACACCAATAACGTGCTTTATGCTTGATTTTGCATTAAGCGGCTCCAAAAAATCCTGCTTTGACTTTGTCGAGCATTTAGCAGAGCAGCTTGAACAATTATGTGTACATTCAGACATATATTTTTACTTCCTTTCGAAAAGATAATTTCAATCAAATTATTATACACCACAAATCTCCAAAAGTCAAGTTTGTGAAAATATTATTTTATTTTTTCTCAAAAACTATTGCAAAAATCATTAAAAAAAGTTATACTATAAGGTAGTGAAAATTTTATTTATATTTATGGAGGTTCGTAATGAACAAAGCTCTCAATAAACTTAACAATTTTGAAGGAGTAAAGGGCCCCGTTCTCACAGTGGTTATGGACGGCGTAGGTCTTGCTCCCGACACAATTTCAAACGCAGTTGCAGGTGCTTATACACCTACGCTCGATATGCTTATGGCAAAATATCCCATGGTTTCCCTCAAGGCGCACGGAACAGCCGTAGGTCTCCCCTCCGATGACGATATGGGTAACTCCGAGGTTGGTCATAACGCGCTCGGTTCAGGTCAGGTTTTCGCACAGGGTGCAAAGCTTGTTTCCAACTCAATCGAAAGCAAAAAGATGTTCACATCAAACACATGGTGCGAGCTTATTTCTAACGTAAAGAATAACGGAAGTGTTCTCCACTTCATCGGTCTTTTCTCCGACGGTAACGTTCACTCTCACATTGATCACCTTAAGGCACTTATTGAGAATGCTAAGGCTGCAGGCGTTAATAAGGTAAGAATCCACATCCTTCTTGACGGTCGTGACGTTGGTGAGACCAGTGCGCTCGACTACGTATGC
>JAZQUS010000048.1:0-3967 GCA_045631445.1 Eubacteriales bacterium | reverse complement strand
GCCTTAGCACCAACCTCAGGATCCATTCTACCTGCACAAACTACAGGAATGTCAACGAATTTCTTAATGTGTGCAACGTCTTCAAGGTTGCAGTTTTCGGGCATATACATCGGTGGATGAGCCCAATACCAAGAGTCATATGTACCGTTATCAGCGTTGAGCATATCGTATCCTGCATCCTGAAGATACTTAGCAGCTCTTTCACTTTCTTCCATATTTCTACCGATTTCAACGTAATCTTCACCGGGCATAGCGCCGTAGCAGAAGTCCTTCAACTTGGACTCAACAGAGTAACGGAGAGAAACAGGGAAATCTGCACCACATTCTTCCTTAATTGCCTTAACAACCTCTGCAGCAAAGCGGTAGCGGTTTTCAAAGCTTCCGCCGTATTCATCTGTACGCTTGTTGAAGTATTCAATAGCAAACTGGTCAAGAAGGTAACCCTCGTGAACCGCGTGAACTTCTACACCGTCAACACCTGCATCCATGCAAAGCTTTGCAGTTTTAGCAAATGCTTCGATGATTTCGTGAATTTGCTTAACTGTCATTTCGGGACAGATGATATCGTGCGCCCAACGAGAAGGCTGAGGAGAGGGAGAAGCAAGCTCGTGATTTGTATCAATAACGGGCTTTACAAGAACTCTTGTTACAGGGTTTTTGTGAAGGGGAGCAACGAGCTCGGTAATAGCCCAAGAGCGGCCCATACCTGCAGTAAGCTGAATGAAAAGCTTTGCACCTGTTTTATGGATCTCATCCATAAATTCCTTAAGGTCCTCAAACATTTTCGGATTTTGCCAGAGCCATTTGCCCCAGAAGGTGTCGCGAAGGGGTGCGATACCGGGAATAATAAGACCAACGTTGTTGTTGGCGCGCTCTAAAAAGAGCTTTGCTGCTTCCTTATCAAAGTGGCAACCTGTGAGCTCAAACCAACCGAAAAGAGATGTACCACCCATAGGGCACATTACGATACGGTTTTTGATTTCAACGTTACCTATTTTCCAAGGAGTAAACAGCGCTTCGTATTTAGGATTGAGATTTTCCATAATCAGAATTCCTTTCTTAATATATAATATTACATTTTATTCTATCACATATATTAAACTATGTCAAGAAATTATCAAAAAAAATGACAAAAAAATGACAAAAAAAGAAAATTTGTATATTTTCAACAAAAATGAATAATAATGCATCAATAGTGAATATATTTTCGAAAAAAATGAAAAAATATTTAAAAAATATGAAAAAATATTCACAAAACCTATTGACAAGTGGAATTGAAAGTAGTATAATTGCTACCGTTGAGTTTTGATTATTTATAGGGAGATAGAAATGAAAAGAATATTTAAGATATTTCTAATTTTTGTTCTTGCGTTTACTCTTTTAATAGGACTTGTTTCCTGTACATCGAGTGTTGAAAAAAACAATTCTTTGGTTAAAATTATTGATGTTAAGCTAACAGACGAGCAATATGCATTTGTATGCAAAAAAGGGAATACAGCTCTTGTTGAAAGTATGAATGCATTTATGGAAGAAATTAAAGCAAACGGAACTTTTGATACACTTGTTTCCAAATATTTCGAGGGTGTAGGTGAAAAGGTTGGATATGAGGTTACAACAACCGATGTTACTAATACCGATAATAAATTCATTGTTGTAACAAACTGTCCCTTCGAGCCGTTTGAATATATGGAAAATGACGGCAAGATTTATGGTCTTGATATCGAAATTGCTGCCGCATACGCAGAAAAGATGGGGCTTGAACTTGTTATTAAGAACATTGGATTTAATGAAATTTTCGTTCAAGTTGAAGCAGGATATGCTGACATAGGCATGGCTGGTATTACCGCAAGTGCCGATCGCGCAGAAATTTACGATTTCACAACGCCTTATTATGAAGCATCTCAAAAGCTCATCGTTGCTGCAGATAATACAGATTTTGACAACTGCAAAACTGCGGACGAAGTAGTAGAAATTCTTTCCTCACTCGTTGATAAATCAATCGGTTTTCAAAATGCAACAACGGGTTCTCTTTACATCGTTGGGGATGAAGATTGGGGCTTTGACGGTTTTGCGAATATCGATGGAAAGTCATATTCTAATGCCCAAGTTGCTATAACCGACCTTATAAATAGAAATATTTATGGTGTTTTGCTCGACGAAGCACCTGCTAATATGATTGTTGATGAGATAAATGGTCAACAAAAAGCAAGTTGGGGAGCAAAATTTAAGAACTTTTTTGAAACACTTTCTAACGAATACTATCAAAATATTTTTATCACGGGACTTTTAAATACTATTAAAATCGCCGTTATCGGTCTTATTATTGGTATAATTATAGGTACAATTATTGCTATTATCAAGGTAGCGCCAAAGTATAAATTGATATACAAAATTCTTGATAAGATATGTACTTTTTATACTCTTATTTTCCGTGGAACTCCAATCGTTGCTCAGCTTCTTATTGCATATTACGTTATAATGCCAAGCATAGGAATTAAAATGAACGCATTAACGGTTGGTATGATTGTTTTCGGAATGAATAGCGGAGCTTACGTTTCTGAGATTATGCGTGGCGGTCTTAATTCCGTTGATAAGGGTCAACTTGAGGCGGGACGTGCGCTTGGTCTTACATATTCAACTACAATGCTCAAAATTGTAGTTCCTCAGGCGGTGAAGAATATTCTTCCCACCTTGGGTAATGAATTTATAAGTCTTATTAAAGAAACTTCGGTTTTGAGCTTTATCGCGGTTTATGACCTTTATAAAGCACTTCTTGACGTTGGTATGGTTAAATACGATAGTATGGTTCCTTATATTATGATGGGACTTATCTACATCGTGCTCGTGCTTATAATTAGCGCAGGTATTAAGCTTCTTGAAAGGAGATTTGCAAAAAGTGATAGAAATTAAAGATTTAGTCAAAAAATTTGATGGAAAGAACGTTCTTGATGGTATAACCACAACTATTCACGAGGGTGAGCAGGTTGCGATTATCGGTCCATCAGGCTCTGGCAAATCCACCTTTATTCGTTGCATAAACTGTCTTGAGGATGCGGACGGTGGAGAGATTATCTTTGAAGGTGAAAATATCGCGGATTTTAGTGTTGATATAAACGTTCACCGTCAAAATATGGGAATGGTTTTCCAAAATTTCAATCTTTTTAACAATAAAACGGTGCTTGAAAATATTACACTTGCTCCGATTGAAATTCATGGCAAGAAGATGAAAAAGCAAGGAATGAGCAAAAAGGAAATTACCGCTTATTTCAACGAAAAAGCCATGGTACTTCTTAAAAGAATTGGTCTTGAAGATAAGGCAAATGCGTATCCTTCAACACTTTCGGGAGGACAAAAGCAGAGAATTGCAATAATTCGCGCGCTTGCAATGGAACCAAAGGTTATCCTTTTCGACGAGCCAACATCAGCCCTTGACCCTGAAATGGTTGGAGAGGTGCTTGACCTTATGAGAGACCTCGCAAAAGAAAAGCTTACGATGGTAATCGTAACTCACGAAATGGGATTTGCTCGTGAGGTAGCAACAAGAGTTCTATTTATGAACGACGGAAATATCGCCGCGGACGGCACACCCGACGAAATTTTCGGCAATCCCACACATCCAAGACTCAAAGAATTTTTGTCAAAGATTCTTTAATATAACCCCAAAAATTAATTAATGTTTTAAGAAAAACCACCTGCATTTTTGCAAGTGGTTTTTTGTTAAATTGGGATTTATCGGGGAGAAGATAGTTGAGAAAAGATTTAGGGGGATTTTGAAAAATCCCCCTATAACCCCAAAACTTTTTAATCGTGGGTGTTAATTTAATCCGCGCAAATCGTATTGTTTGATTGAAATCAAACATTACATAACGATTTTCTCACTGTTGGCAGGCAGTTCGAAAATCTGTGATTTGCTACTAAAAGCGTTGCCATTTTGCTATCAAAGCGGTTATGTACCGATTTTGTAGGG
>JAZQUS010000047.1:0-5534 GCA_045631445.1 Eubacteriales bacterium | reverse complement strand
TTCGAACTGCCTGCCAACAGTGAGAAAATCGTTATGTATTGTTTGATTTCAATCAAACAATACGATTTGCGCGGATTAATTTAATACCCACGATTAAAAAGTTTTGGGGTTATAGGGGGATTTTTCAAAATCCCCCTAAATTTTTTCCCAACTATCTTCTCCCCGATAAATACCAATTTATCTTTATTTAGCCAATTCAATTAATTTTAGACAAAGATCGGTATACTCTATGCCGGCAGCTGCAGCTTCTTGTGGGAGAAGGCTTGTAGGGGTCATTCCTGGGAGCGCATTTGCCTCAAGGAAATAGAATTCACCATGTTCATCCATAATAAAATCAATTCTTGAATAATCGCCTAAACGAAGCACCTTATGAGCACGTTCTGCATATTCTTGAAGTTTTTTAGTATATTTTTTATCAAGTGGTGCAGGGCAAATTTCGTGTGCAAGACCTACTTGATATTTAACCTGATAATTGTAAAAATCTCCAGAGGCAATAATCTCGATAGGTGGCAATGCCTTTCCCTCAAGTATACCAACAGAAAATTCTCTACCAACAATTTGCTCCTCAATAAGTATGTTTTTAGAGAACTTTTTAGCTTCTCTAAGTGCTTGTACAAGCTCTATTTCACTAACAACCTTAGTAACTCCAACACTTGAGCCGTTATCCGCGGGTTTAACGAAGCAAGGAACAAGCGCTTTCAATTCTTCCATGCTAGCTTCATTGGTTAACCAATTTGCAGTTGGAATATCTGCCTTCGCAACAAGCTCCTTTGAAATAATTTTATCCATAGAAAGCATACAACCAACGGATGAGCTTCCTGTAAATCTTACACCATTCATTTCCAAAACCGCCTGAAGCTTCCCGTTTTCTCCAACTCCACCGTGGAGAGCAAGAAAAGTCACATCTGCCATTTTGCAAAATTCCACTATATTTTTGCCAATGGGGTTAAGTCTGCCCTCATTGGATTTAATTATTTCTTCAAGATTTGGTTCACTTTCGGGTATTTTATATTTATATCTACCCGTCATATCACCAAAATTCATTTTGTCTTTAGCAATGCCAAAGTATAGATCAACAAGAACTGCGTTGTGTCCTGCATCGCGCAAAGAATTTGCAATAAGTGAACCGCTTGCCAACGATACATCGCGCTCCATACTCAGACCGCCCGCCAAAACAACTATATTCATAAAAACACCTCTATTCAAATGAAATTTTTGCAAGTCCCGCTTCACTTGTTTCCTTGTATGCAGGGCTCATATCATCACCGGTTTCTTTCATTGTAATAACAACCTTATCAAATGAAATTTTTCTTGTATCAAAAAGCAAATCTGCAAGGTTTGCCGCATTTATTGCACGCATGGCTGCAACTGCGTTTCGCTCTATACAAGGAATCTGCACAAGACCGCAAATGGGGTCACATGTAAGTCCTAAATGATGCTCAAGCGCAATCTCTGCCGCATATTCAATCTTATCAAGCTCCATTCCATAAAGCTCTGCAAGTGCCGCTGCAGCCATTGAACATGCGCTACCAATTTCCGCCTGACAACCGCATTCTGCACCCGAAATAGATGCGTTATGCTTAATAAGGTTACCGATAACTCCTGCAGTTGTAAGTGCTTTAATAATTTCATCATCAGTGGCTCCTTTTTTGTTCTTATGGTAAAGCATTACTGCTGGAAGAACTCCCGCCGCACCGCAAGTTGGCGCAGTAACAATCTTCTCACCTGCCGCATTTTGTTCGCCCACCGCAAAAGCAAGTGCGCAAACAAGTCTATCCTCACGAGTTTCTGGATTTTCGTTCTCCTTATAACTATTATAGAGTTGTTTTGCTTTTTTGTGCACGTTAAGACCGCCCGGAAGAACGCCGTCGTCGTTAATTCCTGCATTCATAGATTCGCACATAGCGGACCATATTTTCTCCATATATGCATAGAATCCTTCCCCCTCAATTTCGAAAGCGTATTCCCAAATTCTAACACCTTTTTCACGACAATAATCTGCTATGTCCTTAAACGTATCAAGCGGGTAAATCATCTCACTTGCTGCCAATGTTTCACCTTCTGCTACGATGCTTCCACCGCCAACACTATAAAATCTTTGCTTAGCAATCTCTTTTTCACCACTTATGGCAATTAAATCCATGGTGTTTGGGTGTACTGTGCATTCGGTATCAAAATCAAATTCCACCTCACAAACCGATGGAGAAAAGGTCTGCTTTATAACATAGTCGGTTCCATGTCCCTTACCTGTTTTTGAAAGTGACCCATAAAGTATTGCTTTATAATTTTCTGCAGAATGTTCAGACTTAAAGCGTAAGCACGCGCGTTCAGGACCTATAGTGTGTGAGCTTGAAGGTCCACGACCAATTTTATAAAGCTCGCGCAATGATGCCATTCCACCGTCTCTAACAATTTTTTTACTTTGTGTTTCTTCATCCTGATAAAAATATGTTATAGAAACGCCAAAAATTTTGGCTATTTGCAAAAGATTTTTTGTTGAAGGATTAGAAAGATTCTTCTCCCATTTTGAAATTGCTTGCTCGGATATGCCAAGTCTATTCGCAAGTTCTTTTTGTGTTACTCCTTTGCTTTTTCTTAATTTTTTTATTCTATCACCTTGAGTTCTCATATAAATCAAACCTCACAAATCAACTTTAAGTTGAGTAAATTATATCAAATTTTTATATATTTGTCAATAAATTATTGACATTTGCGATCAAAAAAGTTACAATATATTTGCGACAAAATCACACAAATTTACAAAGGATAAATTATGACAAAGATTATTGAAATTACTGATTTTAATGATAGTGCGCTTGATGTTTACGTTAGACTTACAGGCTCACAATTAAGGAATAAACTTGAGCCCCAAAAGGGTATTTTTATAGCGGAGAGTCCAACAGTTATTGAGGTAGCAATGAACTCGGGGTGCGTTCCTGTGTCATTTTTAACCGATGAACGCTTATTAAAAAGCGGTGCGGTTGAAGATATTATAGCAAAATTGCCCGAAAACACACCAATTTATACTGCTTCGAGAGAACTTTTGACTTCGTTAACCGGTTTTGAATTAACAAGAGGTGCTCTTTGTGCTATGTTGCGCCCTGCCCTTCCAAGCGTTGAAGATCTCTGCAAAAACGCGCGTAGAATTGCTGTTTTCGAGGAAATAACCGACTCAACCAACATCGGAGCTTTGTTCCGTTCGGCAGCCGCGCTCAATATTGATGCCGTTTTGGTCACTCCAACCTGTTGCGATCCGCTTTGCAGACGTGCGGTTAGAGTAAGTATGGGCACGGTTTTCCAAGTTCCGTGGACGAAAATCGGTGAAACAAAAGCAGATTGGCCCGCAAAAATGCAGGATTTGAAGGATCTTGGATTTAAAACTCTTGCAATGGCGCTTCGAAATGACACAATCGATATTGACAATGAAAAGCTTCATAAAGAAGAAAAGCTCGCGATAATTCTTGGCACAGAGGGTACAGGACTCACTCCAAAAACAATTGATGATTGCGACTACACAGTAAAGATACCAATGGCGCACAATGTGGACTCGCTAAACGTTGGTGCAGCAGGTGCCATTGCATTTTGGGAGCTTGGAAAAATTAGATAAAAAAGGACTTGGAATATTCCAAGTCCTTTAATTTTATACTAACCAAGCTAAAAATCCGATGCCACCATAGACGATGAGGGTTACTATAACTCCTGCTATTAAAACACCTAAAAGGGCGGAAACAAAGGCTTTCCAAGGCTTCATTCCAATTACTGCGGCTACAAGTGATCCTGTCCACGCACCTGTTACAGGCAAAGGAATAGCAATAAATAAGCAGAGTCCCCAAAAGGAATATTTCTCAATTTTAGCTCTATTTTTTTCTACTTTTTTATATAGAAAATTCGCTATTTTATTGAAAAATTTAACTTTTGAATTTGACATCCATTTAAGAATAATGTTAATCAAAAGTAAGATAAACGGAACGGGCAAAAGGTTGCCAAGCACTGATATTATATACGCTTGCCACCAAGGTAATCCAAAGGCAAATGCCATTGGAATTGCTCCTCGAAGTTCAATAATAGGAAGCATTGAACAGAAGAATACACACAGTTCTTTTCCCACTATCTCAAGAAAAAAGTTACTTATAATCTCTCCCATATTACCTCCTGTTTTGTTAAGAAATTATGTATAAATATTGAACAAATTTTAACAAATTATTAATTTTTATTTTTAGGCAATTTTGCCTCCCAAAACAAAGAAAAGAATCAAAAATGTCACTATTACGACTACCATACTTACAAGTGTTACCACCAAGGAGCGTATTTTTAATTTTGAAATTTCTTCGCTATTTATTGTGCTACTCTTTGACGTAGATTTTGAAAGTCCCATTCTCTTGAGTACTTTTGAAATCGGTTTATAAAGAAGCATGGTTATACTTGCATTTAAAATAGTTTTTACTACATTGAATGGTAATATTACCTTTGGAATGAGATTGATTACCGCTTCCTGAGTTACGCCCATATAATATGGTGTGATGAAAAGGTTGGCAACGAGCATTACTGCGACAGTTGCACACGCGGCGGTTACGAGTCCTATTACCGCACCCCAAATTGTTTTTCTATATTTGTAAATAAGCGTTGACACGCACACGAACGTGACAGAGCTTATAAGGTTCATAATCAAGCCATAAACTCCAGTATCGGAATACAAGAATTCGATAAAGGGCACTATTACAGCACAAAACAGACCTGCTACGGGTCCGAAAAACATTCCGCAAATTGTGGAAATTGTGTCCTTGAAATCAAGGGTTAGGAACATCACTTTTATCGGAAAAATGAGTGAAACGATAAATGACATTGCACAAAACAACGATATAATCGTTAGTTTTTTAACTTTTTGTGTATTGTTTGTTGTACTTTTCATAAGTATTCTCCTTCTTAAAATTAATTAAGAGGAAAGATAAAAAAATCCGACCTCAAAAGAGTCGGGGATGTGGATAGACTTATGCCTACCCATTTATTTTATCTTTTCTCATCCGGACTTTACCGTCGGTTTGGGAGTTTCACCCAATCGGCTCTCAATATTGAGAGTTCACAGACTTTACTGTCGGTATGGAATTTCACCAATCCCCAAAGATATTATATGTTTTTTTGATAAAAAGTGATGAGAACTGCTGCACTAATGCAGCAGCTCTCATTTAAGTCATTTATTCTAAATAATTATTAATTATTCAAGAATTTCGGAAACGACGCCGGAACCTACTGTTCTACCACCTTCACGAATAGCAAAACGAAGACCGTTTTCGCAAGCGATAGGTGTGATAAGCTCAACTGTCATATCAACGTTATCGCCAGGACGGCACATTTCAACACCTGCAGGAAGCTGAATTGTACCTGTTACGTCTGTTGTTCTGAAGTAGAACTGAGGTCTGTAACCTGCGAAGAAGGGCTTAGAACGGCCGCCTTCCTTCTCGGTAAGAACGTAAACCTGACCTACGAACTTGGTGTGGGGGTTGATGGAGCCGGGCTTACAAAGAACCTGACCTCTT
>JAZQUS010000046.1:0-10017 GCA_045631445.1 Eubacteriales bacterium | reverse complement strand
TCCTTGGCTCACAGAACGACATGGCTACGATCCGACTTCAATGTCAAGGCTCATCATATCTGCAGGGATTTTGTCTGCATCGCAAATTTCAACTGCAATTTCTGCATCGATTGGGTCTGGGAATGACTTTGTGATTGTAACATCAACAGGAAGAAGGATTTTAACACCTTTTTCTTCTGCTTTTTTGAGCATATCTTTACAATAGTCAATTTTTGTTTCGTCAAGAAGTGATGTACCAACACCGTAGCCCTGTGCAGCAAGGAATGTGTAAGCCATACCACCACCGATGATAAGTGTGTCAACCTTTGTAAGAAGGTTGTTGATAACGTTGAGCTTATCGGCAACCTTAGCACCGCCAAGAATAGCAACGAAGGGTCTTTCAGGAGTTGTGAGTGCCTTACCCATAACGCCGATTTCCTTCTGAATGAGGTAACCGCAAACTGCGGGAACGTTGCCGTACATAGCAACACCTGCAGTTGTAGCGTGTGCTCTGTGAGCAGTACCGAAAGCATCGTTTACATAGATGTCGCAGTATTTAGCAAGTTCTTTAGCAAAATCTTCGCCGTTCTTTTCTTCTCTAGCGTCGAAACGAACGTTTTCAAGAAGAACTGCTTCACCGTTCTTAAGTGCAGCAACCTTTGCCTGTGCATCTGCACCGATGATATCTTCTGCGAATGTTACCTTGCCACCAAGGTACTCGTTAAGACGAGCCGCAACGGGAGCAAGTGTAAGATTCTTTTTGTCATTTTTAAGTGCCTTTGCAATAAGTTCTGCCTTAGCAGCTTCTCTTTCGTTTTCAGGAAGCTCCTCAACCTTCTTCTTTTCCTTCTTTGTGAGACCGAAGCCTTCTGTCAAGATGTTGTGGGGCTTGCCCATGTGAGAGCAAAGAACAACGCGCGCACCCTTAGCGAGCAAATATTTGATTGTGGGGAGAGCCTCAACGATTCTCTTATCGCTTGTGATCACTCCGTCTTTAAGAGGAACGTTAAAATCGCATCTAACAAGCACTCTCGCGCCTTCTACAATTTCAATATCCTCAATGGATTTCTTGTTGTAAGTCATAGTAATTTTATCCTTTCATTACGTATTCGGGCAGGTATTTTTTATAGCCCAATCTTTACCACATAATAATATATCACATTTTTGTCAAATTATCAATAGTTTTATTAAAATTTGTGAAATTTTTGGCAAAAAGTTGGTTGGGGCTGTATGGAATTAAGATAAATTGGGATTTATCGGGGAGTTCTCATACTCGTAAGGACCGACGTCTTCTACTGTCCTCCCCCAAAAAAAGAGAGCCGAAGCTCTCTTGTCTATTATTCGACCTCTTTTAAGAGAATACGCTTATCGAAGCCGCCTCTTTCTTGCGCTTTAGAAACTCTAATGCGCTCCAATTCTTCGATGGAATATCCGCGCGCACGCGCTGCCGCATAGATAACCTCCAACAAATCGGCAAGCTCCTCAACATTTTGATCCTTGTGATATTCGGCAAGCTCCTCGTCAAGCTTTGCATCTATTGACTTAATGTATTCTTCGTCATTAAGTATCTCAATCGAACATTTCTTACCCGACTCCGCAATAATTTCGGGTATCAAATCTCTAACAAGCTTATTATAAGTTTTTTTCATAATATTCTCCTTGTATTGATATTTCTAAGCCAACGAAAAGCAGTTTTTACACTTTGTTTTTTTGTCTTAATCTATAACATTCTTGACAGCCATGACCTTTTTTTCTACTTGAAATAAAAGCTTCCCACTCGTGTCCTTTTTCACATATCCACCAAGCTTTTTTATTTGCTCCAGGTGTAAAATCGGACGGTTTTTTGTCGCCATTTTTAGTAGGATGCCATTGTTTTGCAAGTTCTGGATTTAATGTTGCTAAATCATTATATCCCACCCAAACTTTTTGATTAGCACAATAGGGACATCCATTGCCACCGTTTCTAACATTAACCACATTTTGCCATTCGTGACCTTTTTCGCACATCCACCAAATTTGTTTGTTAGAACCAGGCAAAACATCTTTAGGAGTAAGTTCTCCGTTTTTTGTTGGGTGCCATTGGGATGCTAAAACTGGATTTTTTGTTGCTAAATCATTAAATCCAACTAACAATTTTTGACTTGCGCAATATGGACATCCATTACCTCTATTTCTACTCGAAATAACCGCCTCCCACTCGTGTCCACATTCACCTAGCCACCATGCTTTTTTGTTAGAGTTAGGCATTACATTAGATGGTGTTAATAAGCCGTTTTTAGTTGGATGCCATTGATTTGCAAGTTTAGGATTTAATGTCTGCAAATCATTAAATCCAACTATAATTCTTTGTCCTGCACAATACGGACAATCTCGTCCGCCTTGTCGACTTGATATAGTTGCTTCCCACTCATGCCCTTTTTCACACATCCACCAAACTTTTTTATCACATCCACCAGTAACATTTCGGGGTGTTAACATGCCATTTTTAGTTGGATGCCATTGAGATGCTAATTGCGGATTAATGGTTACCAAATCGTTATATCCTTCAAGGACTTTATGTCCAGAGCAAATAGGGCATCCTCCACCTCTTGTCCTATGACTAACATTAGTTTCCCACTCATGACCTTTCTCGCAAATCCACCAATATTTCAAGTTTGAATGAGGGGCAACATCACTCGGCAATACATCACCATTTTTAGTTGGGTGCCATTGTTTAGCAAGGTTAGGATTTATTGTAGCCAAATCATTATATCCTGAAATAACTTTTTGACCAGCACAATACGGACATCCATAACCACTGCTCCGACTATTAATAACCGCTTGCCATTCATGACCATTTTGGCATTGCCACCATACTCTTTTATTGGAACTCACCGATACACTTTCAGGCAAAAGTTTACCATTTTTTGTAGGATGCCATTCTGAAGCTATATCAGGTTTAAGAAACAATAACGAATTTTCTTTTTCTCCAGCAACGAACTGTTCATATATTTCACTACGATCTCTTTTAACGTTAACTTCAACTGACAAATTAGTATTATAAATTGAATTTATCCGCATTAATAATTTTTCAATCATTTCTGCTAAATTTCTCTCATTGGGTGCAGGTTTTATGTATATAATATTATCACTTTCAATATCATCTAAATAATTTTTATTTTCTTTTACACGAACCAAAGAAATATTCTGTTTTTTTAGTTTGTTTTCCTTTTCGGTTTCTCGTTTTTGTGATTTTTCATTGTCATGAAAATAAATACCGTCATATTCGATACCCAATTTGTATTCAGGTAAATAAATATCTATTTCTGTGCGGGCATCTATTTTATACCTGTTGTAAGCAGTAGTAATTTGCTTTAAATAAAAATATATTACCTGCTCTGGAAAGCTTGTTTTCATTTCTCCGGAACAAGTAGGACATCCATTGCCTTTCACTCGATTAGCTATTATAGATTGCCATTCATGTCCTCTTGAACATAACCACCAAACTTTTTTACCCGAATTGAGAGTAACCTGTGTAGGCAATAAATCCTCATTTTTAGAATAATTCCATTCTTTTGCTATATCTGGACGAGCACTTGCCAAATCATTAAATCCTTCTAAAACTACTTTCCCTGCACAAACAGGACATCCTGTTCCGTTTGTTCTATTTCCAATTACTGCCTGCCACTCATGGCCTTTGGAACATAACCACCAAACCTTTAAGCCGCTATGAACAGATACACTATCCGGCTTCAAATCACCATTTTTGATAGGATGCCATTCAGATACTAATTCTGGATTATGTCCAGCTAATGATATAAATTTTCTATTTTTTGACATGGCATCCTCCTTTAAATCATGATATTAGTTCTTAATTATTCATACTGTGCCCTCGGGCCACCTATATACTTCGGTCTTGTTTTAGCAAAAGTAACGTTTGCCTCTCCGAGCGTTTTCATCGAAAGGCGCACGGGCACGGCAACGTGACGGAGATGCATTCCGATAAAGGTAGAGCCGATGTCAACTCCTGCGTGCGCTTTTATAGTTTCGACCACCACAGGCGCTTCAAAATTCTCATAAGCGGTGGTAGCAAACGAGCCGCCCGCCTTTGCCTTTGGCACTACGCAAACAATTTCAAGTCCATATTTTTCTGCGCATTCCCTCTCCACAACAAGCGCGCGGTTAAGATGCTCACAACACTGCGCGGCAAGGAATATTCCCTTTTCGTTCAAAACGGGCGCAATTCCCTCAAAAACCGCCTTTGCGGCATTAAAATCAGAACCCTTGCCAATCGTTTCACCAACAATTTCACTCGAAGAGCAACCCACAACGAGTATCTCGCCTTTGTTCATCGGCACTACCGACAAAAATTCCTCTATCATCTTTTTTGATTGTTCTACTATCTTTTCGTACATATTTCTACCTCTTTTGTAAATTGGGATTTATCGGTGAGAAGTTACAAAGTAAAAAAGGGGTCGCTTTTGAAAAAGCTCCGCAAAACTTTTGTGTAGCTTCGCATCAAGATTTCGCGCAAATCGTGCGCCTGTACTTCTGACGCGCTTGGCGCAAACGTTTTTATTGCACAAGTGCAACAAAAACCACGCTTTGCTACACCGCACATAGCCATATTGATAGCAAAATGGCTATACTTTGTAATAACAAATCACAGATTTTCGAGGTGCCTGTTCCACACCGAGAAAATCGTTATGTATTGTTTGATTTCAATCAAACAATACGATTTGCGCGATATAAATTAATACCCACGATTAAAAAGTTTTTGGTTCTTTTTTCAAAAAGAACAATATTTTTTGTTTCAACTAACTCATATAAAAATCAAGGGCTTCCCAAATGAGAAGCCCTTAAAGTTTTCAAATTATTCTGCGTCAGCTACTTCAACAGCTTCTTCAACTGCTTCAACAACCTCTTCAACTACTTCTTCAGCGGGAGCTGCTTCTTCTTCAGCAACTTCTTCTTCAAGAAGAGCGCGGATAGAAAGGCTAATCTTCTGCTTTTCGTTGTCGATTTCAATAATCTTCGCATCAACTACCTGACCGATTTCAAGAACGTCAGCAGGCTTGCCAATTCTCTTGTTAGCAATCTTGGAGATGTGAATAAGACCATCAACGTCTTCCATAATTTCCGCAAATGCACCGAAGGGCATCATGTTAACGATCTTAACGGAAACCACGTCACCAACATTATATGTATTTGTGAAGAGCAACCAAGGATTTGTATCGTCTGTCTTGTAACCAAGAGAGATTCTCTTTGTTTCCTTATCAAAGGACTTAACAAATACTGTGATAACATCACCAACTGCAACTACTGCAGAAGGATGCTTAATGGGTCTCCAAGAGAGCTCACTTACGTGAACCATACCGTCAACACCACCAAGGTCAACGAATGCACCGTAGGATGTAAGAGAACGAACTGTACCTGTGTACTGCTTGCCTTCTTCAATATTAGCCCAGAATTCTTCAACAAGTGCACGCTTAGCTGCGTTAAGAACTACACGGATAGAACCGATAGCCTTCTTGCCCTGTTCCTTAACTTCGATAATCTTAAGATCAACTGTCTGACCAACAAGAGTTGAAAGATCAGCGTCTTTAGCAATACCGGAGTGAGAAGCAGGAACGAATACGTTTGTAGCGCCAACCTGTACTGTGAGACCGCCGCCAATTGCTTTAAGTACCTTACCGGAAACAACTTCGCCGCTATCCTTGAGAGCAACGATCTGCTTCCAATGTCTATCGGAGTCAGTTCTCTTCTTTGAAAGTTCTGCAACACCTTCAATATCGCTTACACGAATAACGAAAGCTTCAACTTCGTCGCCAACGTTGAACATCTTTGTAAGACGAACGGATGCATCATCTGTAATCTGCTCGGCTTTGATAATGCCTGTAACTTTTGCGCCGAGGTCGAGCTGAAGCTCTGCATCGGTAACGTGTGTTACGTATCCGGTTACTGTATCTCCTGTATTTAAAGTTTTAAGTGATTGTTCGAGCAATTCCGCAAAATTTTCCATCATTTCGCTCATAATAAATAATACCTCCTCGATATCGCGCTTCGGCGTCGACGCTCCTGCTACGATACCTATTTTTTTATTAGTCGGAAATCTCCCGTCAAGCTCCGATGCGTTTTCAACCCACACAGTTCTCTCACAGGCTTCTTTACATATTTTATATAATTTCGCCGTGTTTGAGCTTTCCCTGCCACCAACAACTACGATAAAATCGCACTCGTTAGCAAGTTTTTTTGCTTCATTCTGACGAATTTCCGTTACTTTACATATTGTATCAAAAAAAATTGAATTTGTACAGTAGTTTTTTGCAATTTCTAAACTTTTTTCCCACTCCGACAAATTTTGAGTCGTTTGAGCAGCCAAATTCAGTGTTTTTTTGTGCAATTTTGATAAAGAGCCATTTTTTATAGACTCCTCAAATTCGTTTGCACTCTCGAAAACGTATTTTTCACCATCGGCATAACTCATAATTCCAACAACCTCGGGGTGAGCTTTAGAGCCGAGCAAGGCAAACACGTTTTCTTCTCCGCTATTCTCTTTTGCTATTTTATGAATCTTTTTAACGTACGGACAAGTCAAGTCAACATACTTAAAATATTCGTTTTTTGCACTACATTTTTTAAGAAGCTCTTCAACTTCAATCGGGATTCCGTGCGCCCTGATATAAACTGTCACGGGTGAATTCTCGTTTGCTTCGTTGCAAACACGCTCAATATCCTCAATTTCGATTGATGAAACGCCGCGTTCCGTGAGCCAATCAATATAACCTTGATTGTGAATCAAATGTCCCAATGTATAAATCTTCTCATATTCTCGTTTTTCCGCTAATTTTTGTTCAACGGTATCCGTTGCGCGCTTGACTCCAAAGCAAAAGCCCGCGTGTTCAGCAACTACAATATTATTTTGATTATTTTGCATTTTCTATATCCGTTTCACGATAGAGCTTACAAATTTCCGCGTGAATGCGGTCAGCAGCAACTTGGTGAGATTCAGCACCCTTGTTATTTTCAAAATCGAATTCCTCATTTTTGATAAGCTCACCAATAATGAGATAATTCTTTCTAAACATCTTAACCGCGCCAACCTTTGATTTTACGCAAACAGGAAGAACATCAGCACCCGAACGAGCCGCGATAAGTCCAACGCCACTCTTTACCGTAGTTGTTGCGGGGTCAACTCGAGGACATCTTGTTCCCTGTGGGAAAATTCCAACGCAATCCTCGTCTTTAAGAAGATTAATAGTTGTTCGAAGAGCCGCAACGTCACTGCTCTTTCTGTCAACAGGATAGCAACCGATTGCTCTTAAAAATGCACCGACAACAGGCACTTTAAAAAGCTCCTTTTTGCCCATAAATCTAATCTGATTTTTCATACAAGCGCAGATGATAACACCGTCTGCCGCCGCAGTATGATTACTTGCAACAATAAAATGAGTGTCAAGTGGCTCGTTATTTGCATTAATAACTCTTACTCTGTAAAGTCTACGAGCAGCACCCGCCAAAAGCCAATAAAAGAATTTATATGTATTCTTCTGCTTTTCAAAGCTCTGTGATTTTTTCTTATTTTCGCTCATTTACTAACCTCACTATTTCCTTAACGCTATCTTCAACACTCATAGCGGAATTATCAAAAATAATTGCATCATCCGCGGGAATTGCAGGAGCAATATCACGATTTTTATCCTGCTTATCGCGTTCAATCATATCGTTAAGCACTTCTTCAAATGAAATACAAATTCCCTTTGCCTGAAGCTCAAGAGTTCTTCTGTTAGCACGTGTTTCATTGCTTGCGGTAAGGAAAATTTTAAGATTTGCATCTGGAATGATAACAGTTCCAATATCGCGTCCGTCCATAACAACACTATATTCGCGCGCCATTCTTTTTTGCATTTCAAGCAAAAATTCTCTAACTGCAGGAATTGAAGAAACGGCAGAAGCATACATTGACATCTGTGGCATTCTGATTTTATCTCCAAGGTCCTCACCGTTAAGGATTACTCTCTGTGCACCGTTTTCATATTTCAATTCAATATTAACGCTTGGCAAAAGTGCCTCAACCTCACTCTCATTGTGAGGATCTTTACCATTTGCATAAACAAAGTAACCCACAGTGCGATAAAGCGCGCCCGTGTCAACGTATATAATTCCAAGTTCCTTTGCAATCGCCTTTGCAAGCGTACTTTTTCCTGAACCACTTGGCCCGTCAATAGCTATTCTAATCATTTTTAGGTTTCCCTTCTTAAGAAATTAATTATTCAAAACTGCTCCAAGCGGCATTCTCACCTGCTAAGGTTGCGGTAGAAAACGCAATTTGAAGATTAAATCCACCGGTATACGCATCAAGGTCAAGCACCTCTCCTGCAAAATAGAGTCCCGATACGAGCTTCGACTCCATAGTTTTGGGGCTAATTTCGTTAACAGCAACGCCACCCTTGGTGATAATTGCCTCATCAATAGAACGAAATCCGACAAGCTGTATTTCAATATTTTTAATAAGATTTACAAGCCCTTCTCTCTCCTCTTTAGTTATGGAATTCACCTTTTTTCTCGCATCAATTCCCGAGAGACCAACAACTATGTCAATCATTTTTTGAGGAAGAAGCGCATCAAGAGAATTGATGAAATCTTTATTTATAGCATCCGAAAAATCGGACAAAATTCTCGCATCAAGCATCTTATGGTCAAGCGCGGGTTTCATATCAATGCAAGCAACGTATTTTCCGCTTTCAATATCCGAAAGATGCGCGCTAGCCGAAAGCACTACAGGACCCGTAAGACCGAAATGAGTAAACATCATCTCACCGAAATCCTCATAAACCACCTTGCCGTTCTCGGTATTTTTAACCTTAAAAGCAATATTTTTAAGTGAAAGCCCCTGAAGATGAGCGCAGAGCTTTCCTTTTGCTACAAGCGGGACAAGGGACGGACGAATTTCAGTCACCGTATGCCCTGCTCGTCTTGCAAAACGGTAGCCGTCACCGCTCGAACCCGTTTTGGGATAGGATGCTCCACCCGTGCAAACGATAACCGATTTTGCACCGTAATGCTCACCTCCTGCCACAACTCCAATCACTTTGTTTTCTTCGATTATAAGACCTTCAACCTTTTTATTAACAATGCGAACGCCTGCTTCAACGCACGCGTTTTCCATCGCAGAAACAATATCCTGTGCCTTGTCAGAAACAGGAAAAACACGCTTTCCCCTCTCCGTTTTAAGAGGCACTCCGCACTCTTCAAAAAAGTCCTTTGTATCGGCGGTTGAAAATCGGGAAATTGCGGCAAAAAGGAATTTGGAATTTGTTGCAACATTGGACATAAACTCATTTTTGTCACAGTCATTGGTAACGTTGCAACGTCCCTTGCCCGTGATTCTAAGCTTTCTACCCAATCTTTCATTTTTTTCAAAAAGTATAACGTCCGCACCGCTTCGAGCCGCAGTAGCAGCCGCCATCATACCTGCCGCGCCACCGCCAACAACTATTACGGACGCCTTGTCAAAAAATTCAACCATTTGCTTTTCCCCATAATCCGCCATTTTACTATATTTATACCTATTATATATTTTATCGTAGGAAAAGTCAATAGATTTTGCGATTATTTTGTTTCAACAAATTGGGATTTAGCGGTGAGAAGATAGTTGAGAAAAGATTTAGGGGGATTTTTCAAAATCCCCCTATAACCCCAAAACTTTTTAATCGTTTTTTTAAATAGATTTCGCGCAAATCGTAATGTTTGATTGAAATCAAACATTACATAACGATTTTCTCACTGTTGGCAGGCAGTTCGAAAATCTGTGATTTGCTACTAAAAGCGTTGCCATTTTGCTATCAAAGCGGTTATGTACCGATTTTGTAGGGGGGCACTCCGTGCACCCGCTTATGAACTCAAACTAATTTCATTTTTGGCGGGAGGGAAAACCCCTCCCCTACAGATTTGTGCGTAGCCATTTTGCTATCAAAACGGCTATATGCAGAGTAGCAAAGCGTGGTTTTTTCGTTTGTTTGCAAACGGAAAAACATTTGCGCCAAGCGCGTCAGAAGT
>JAZQUS010000045.1:0-61995 GCA_045631445.1 Eubacteriales bacterium | reverse complement strand
CGGATCGTAGCCATGTCGTTCTGTGAGCCAAGGAGTTGTTATCAGGTCTTGTCTTCCTAAGACCGCTTGGGCCTCCGACTTGGGAAGGCATAGATAAATCCCAATTTATTATTCATTTTTTCACTTTGCCCGAATATAATTGATTGAAGGCGGTGGGGTATGAAATACAGGATAAAGCGGATAGACAGCAAAGAGAAAAGGTGGGAGAGGATTCTACTCGTTGCGTGTGTGATGATGTATTTTGTTTGTTTTTTGATTGGTAAATAAAAAGCGCGATGTTGAACTACATCGCGCTAAATTTTTATTTTGTTATGTGTTTAAGATAAGCGTTAATAAATCCGTCGAGGTCACCGTCCATAACTGCTTGGATATTGCCGTTTTCGTGACCTGTTCTTGTATCCTTTGCGAGAGTGTAGGGCATAAACACGTAGGAACGAATCTGTGAGCCCCATTCGATATTTGCTTTATTACCCTGAATATCTTCAACTCTTTCAAGATTTTCACGAATTTTAATTTCAAGAAGCTTGGATTTGAGCATTTTGAGAGCGGTTTCCTTGTTTTGAAGCTGGCTTCTTTCGGTCTGGCAACCAACAACGATACCCGTGGGCTTATGCAAGATACGGATAGCAGAGTCGGTTTTGTTGATGTGCTGACCACCTGCACCACTTGAACGGTGCGCGGTGATGTCGAGGTCCTCCATACGAAGCTCAATTGTGTTATCATCTTCAAATTCAGGCATTACTTCGATTGAAGCAAATGAGGTTTGACGTCTTCCGTTTGCATCAAATGGAGAAACGCGCACAAGGCGATGAACACCGTTTTCACTCTTGAGATAGCCGTAAGCATTCTCACCCTCAACCATAATTGTGGCACTCTTAATTCCTGCTGCATCACCATCGAGCCAGTCGAGAAGCTTAACTGTAAAATCGTGCGCTTCTGCCCAACGGGTAATCATTCTATAAAGCATCTGAGCCCAGTCCTGCGCTTCAGTACCACCTGCGCCGGGGTGGAAGGAAACGATGGCATTGTTTCTATCGTATTGACCTGAAAGAAGAATTTCAATTCTCATTCTTTCCTCTTCCTTTTCAACAAATTCAAGCTCTGCCTTTACTTCTTCTGCATAGCCCTCTTCGTTTTCTTCTATAGCCATATCTGCAAGAGCAATTGCGTCCTCGAGGCGTTGTGCAAGACCGTTAAATTCGTCAAGCTTTTTCTTGCCCTGCTTGATTGACTGCAAAATTTTAGATGAGTTGGTTTGGTCACTCCAAAAGTCAGGGTCGAGAGTCTTTTCTTCCATCTCGTTTACCTGTTTTGTGAGTTCTGCGATTCGAAGTGCATCGTGAAGCTCTTCGATATCCTTTCTCATTCCAATTAATTTATATTTGTATTCTTCAAGTTCGATAATCATGTCTATCTCCAATCATCACAAATTAATCCATTTTATATATTACCATATTTTATCCATTTTTGCAAGATGGATTTTAAAAAAACTGAATGAGCGTTTTTTTTGTGAACTTGACAAAAGGTAATTATAGTGTTATACTGTGATTGAATATATAAAAATTAAGGATGGATGCTATGAGAGAACCTGATGAAATTCTTGCTTTTATTACTGATTGTGATCAAAAAATAAACAAATTAAAAAGTGATGTCAATTCTCTTTACGAAGCACTTGAGGTACAGGTTGCTCCTTTGACCAAGGAGCTTGAAGAAAAAAATCAAAAGAAAAAGAAAATTGCAATAAAGTTAATATTTCCTTTTATGTGTGCAATTTCCTTTATTCTTGCGGTTAGTTCATTTGTGTTGGCTATCAGGTACATGATTTTATTTTCAATCTTGTCTCTTGTCACTGCTGCGGTGATACTTTTTTTGGCTTTTTGGATTAAGCCTAAATACGACAATGAATATACTGAAAGAATTACGGTGATTGATGAAGAAATTGATAGAATCAATAATAAAATTCAATTGATTTATGCGAGCAATTCAAAAATTCCTCAAATAGAAAATGAAATCGAAAGGTTGGAGCAAGAATTGACAATAGCACGTCGCGAATATGAGGTTGCTAAGGCTATTGCGGAGGACAAAAAAAGCGTTGGAAGTAATTGGAACTAACAATTTAATTGTGTATTGTAGCTATGCGGTTATTAATACTAACAAATGCTTTCCTTTTCTTGACGGCACTGAACAAAGTAGGATGAATCAGCAACTTGCTTTACATCGTCTTTGCAAAGGTGAACACACTTTTATGATGAAAATAACGACTCCAACAAAAACTATCGAAATAGAAAATATTGATTTTACTTTACACGATACGAGTGTATATGTACACATAAATCACGATATAGATACCTTGAAATACGAAATTAAGATTTTTGATGATTTCGAGGAGTTTGCCGATAATTTCAGAGATAAAAAATGGGTTAGAGATCAGATTGTGAAACTGGCTAAATAGATTAAATAAAAAAACAAAAGCTGACCGATTATATGGTCAGCTTTTTATATTCACTCTAAAATTTCGAATTTATATCCAACGCCCCAAACTGTTTTGAGAACCCATTTATCACTTGTTCCGTCGAGCTTTTCACGAAGACGCTTGATGTGAACGTCAACAGTTCTTGAGTCTCCAAGATAGTCAAAACCCCAAACCTTATCAAGTAACTGATCGCGAGTGAAAACTCGGTTTCTATTGTATGCAAGGAAGTGGAGAAGCTCCAATTCCTTTGGAGGAACGCTAACGGATTTTCCACAGAGCTTAAGCTCATATTTTTCAAGACTGATTTCAATGTTATCAAATTTAATAACTTCGCTATCGTTCTTTGTGGTGCTATGCAAACGCGTGCGACGGAGAACTGCCTTAACTCGCGCGGAAAGTTCCTTGATATCAAAGGGCTTTACAAGATAATCATCGGCACCCAATTCAAGTCCAAGAACTTTATCAAATGTATCGTTCTTTGCACTGATAATTATGATTGGCTGAGTTGAAACTTCGCGAATCTCGCGGCAAACCTGCCAACCGTCTTTTTTTGAAAGCACTATATCAAGAAGAACGATATCGGGATTATATAGCTTGAAGCTATCGATACCCGCAATACCATCGTTGACAGTTTTAACCTCATATCCTTCTTTTTCAAAATAATTTTTTAATGTTTCACAAATTGCAACGTCATCATCGATAACGAGAATTTTTGTATCTAACATGTTTGACTTCCTCCTGAAATGGTAGATATATTACATAAAACAAACTAAAATAACAAATTTTTACCAGTATAGAGATATTATAATTTAAAATCCTTAAAAAAACTTGAAATTAAAAATCCAAAGTAAATGTTGCCAAATTTAGAACTAAATTTTAACAAATTGTTATGTTCATAAAAAATTATACTATATTTTTATTAAAAAGTCAAGTAAAATGCGAATAAAAACATATCTATATTTATGTAATGAACAATATCTTGTTGACACGAGGGTGTTTTTTTTGTATAATAAAGGTAGATTTTAAAGGAGAATGCTTTATGATAAAATCAACCATCAATTCACATTCGGGACATAGAAAGAGAGTAAGAGAGCGGTATTTAGCTTCGCGTGCCAAAGGATTTAGTGATCATGAGCTGCTTGAACTTTTATTGTTTTATTCTATTCCTCGTTCAAACACTAATGAAATTGCTCACTTGCTTATTGAAAGATTTGGTTCTGTCAAGGGAGTTATGGAGGCGTCCGTTGATGAACTGAAGCTTGTTCGCGGCATTGGTGATAAAAGTGCGATTCTCATTAATTTGACATTGATGCTTGCCAAGGAATATGTTGAAAATTGTTTTGATGAACACAAGAGGATTGTAAGCATTGATGACCTTGTTGAATATGCAAATATTCATACTTTGGGGGCTACTAATGAGCTTGTTTGTGCTGTGTTTATGGATGATAATTTTAATATTATTTCGTCCAACGTTATAGCAATCGGAACAGTAAACGAGGCAAAACCAATTCTAAGAACTATAATGGAGCTATGCGTTTTGAAGCGCGCAACTGCGGTTGCAATATTTCATAATCATCCAAACGGTGGTGTTGAAGCATCAACTGAGGATATAGATTTTACTATTTTGCTTGAGAGAGAACTGAAAATTATTGGAGTGGCCTTGGTTGAGCACGTTATAGTTGACGGAAGGGATTACACAGCTATTTTGAAATTGATTACTGAAAGATATTGATAAAGGAGAATTATATGAATACATTAGAGGCGATTTTTAAAAGAAAATCAACAAGAGCATACCTTCCTAAACAAATTTCTGAGGAATTGCTTGAACAAATTGTCAAGGCGGGATGTTCTGCGCCTATTGGAATGGGAAGATACGATACCCTTCACCTTACGATAGTTCAAAATGATGATATGCTCGAGCGCATATTTAATGAGGCAGAGGAAACTCTTTTCAAAGAAATAGGCATTAGAAAAAATATGAATTTCGGTGCTAAAACGGTTATAATCGTTTCATCTGCTCCTGCATATAGAGAGGGAGTAGAATACGCTCACGCAGGATTTGTGATTGAAAATATGGTAATAGCTGCAACGTCTATGGGGATTGACTCGGTTGTACTTGGCGGACCTATTGCGGCAATTTCAAAAAATAATTCTTTAAAGAGAGATTTGGAAATCCCAGAGGGATTTGAACCCCTGCTTGCGGTTGCCTTTGGATACGGAACGGATGATGCTCCTGCCAAGGAACATATAATTTCAGTTAACAGAGTATAAGGAGAATGCTATGATTTGTGAAGCAATTCAAAATTTAATTAATTACGGTATTAAAAATCAACTTATAATGGAAGACGACGTGATAGTGGTTCGTAATGCTATCATGGATGTCTTGAAGCTTTCTGATTGGAATGAAAATGCAATGGCTGCCGATATGGATAGTATAGAAGCAATACTTGCCCCCATCATTGATTATGCCTGTGAAAACGGGATAATTGCCGACACCACCAATTCACGCGACCTCTTCGATACAAAAATTATGGGACTTCTTACAGCAATGCCGCGCGAGGTTATTGCGGAATTTAATAGAAGGTATGAGCAATCTCCCAAAGAAGCAACGGATTGGTATTATCAGTATAGCAAAAACACTAACTACGTTCGCGCAGAGAGAATAGCAAGAGATTTGGTTTGGACCTATGATTGCGATTACGGAACTCTTGATATCACTATAAATAGATCTAAGCCCGAAAAGGATCCAAGGGATATTGCCGCTGCTAAATTGCAAAAGGCAAGCAGTTATCCCAAATGTCAGCTTTGTTCTGAAAATGCAGGGTTTGCAGGACATGCAAATCATCCTGCTCGACAGAATTTAAGGCCCATTCCTATTGTTGTTAATAACGAGAGATGGGAGCTTCAGTATTCTCCATACGGATATTATAATGAGCATTGCATCGTGTTTAATTCAAAGCACGTTCCAATGAAGATTGACCGTTCGGTTTTCTCAAAGCTTTTTGATATTATTGAGAAATTTCCACATTATTTTGTGGGTTCAAACGCGGATTTGCCCATCGTTGGCGGTTCTATTTTGAGTCACGAGCATTTCCAGGGTGGAAGATATACTTTTGCAATGGAAAAGGCGGTAATTGATAGAAATTTTGAAATTGAGGGCTATCAAAACGTTAAAGCGGGTATTGTTAAGTGGCCGATGTCGGTTATTCGTTTAAGCTCGGAAAATCGTGATGAGCTTGTTGAGGCTTGTGACCTTGTGCTCTCTAAGTGGAGAGGTTACAGTGACCCTGCGGCCTACATATTTGCGGAAACTGAGGGTGTGCCTCATAATACAATAACTCCTATTGCAAGAATGAATGGTAATATTTACGTTTGCGATCTTGTTCTTCGTAACAATTTGACTACCGAAGAAAGACCACTTGGACTTTTTCATCCAAATCCCACTTTGCATCACATAAAGAAGGAGAATATTGGTCTTATTGAGGTTATGGGTCTTGCGGTTTTACCTGCAAGACTTGCAAACGAGATTTCTGTGCTCGAAAAGGCATTGCTTAACGGTGAAAATATTGATGAAATTCCTGAAACTGCTTCTCACGCGGAGTGGGCAAAGGATGTTCTGGCAAGACACTCTGAATTTTCAAGTGAAAATGCAAGAGCAATTCTTGATATGGAAATTGGTAAGGTGTTTAGCGAGGTTTTGTGCGATGCGGGTGTCTTCAAACGAAACGAAGAAGGACAAACTGCTTTTGATAGATTTGTGGATTATCTTAATAAATAAAAAAATCATGGGGCAATCATTAAAATTGCCCCATGATTTTTTTTTATTTGATTATTTTTCTTCGCCAAAGAGGTAACCTGCATAGTTACTTGTGGATCCTGAATTGGAGGTTGCTACAACTCCGCCAGCGCTAATTGTCCCTGTGTTTACACAGTTGGTAACAGTCATTGAAGCATATTTTTCACCTGTAATACCACCTGCACGTGCAGAAGTTGCTGTTACATTACCATGATTTTCGCAATTTGTAAATACCGTGTTCTTATATCCACCGCCAAGAATGCCGCCAACTAGTTCGCGAGCTGAAATTGTTCCGTAATTCTGGCAATTTTCGATAACTACACCATCTGACTCGATATATCCTATTATACCACCAACTTGGTTATTTTGCGCGGAGATATCAACATAGGAGGTAATGTTTTCAATTTTAGCACCTGTTATTGCCATAGCCGCAAGTGAACCAACCTTACCTTTTTCGGTTGTGATTGAGCCACGAAGTGTCAAATCGTGAACATATCCACCGATACATCCGAAAAGTCCTTTTGCCCAAGTGTCTCCAGTATATTTTCCAATAAATGTAATGGTCTTTCCATTGCCGTCAAAGTTGCCGTTGAAACTATTTACGTTTCCGTTCTTTACGCTTACCCAACCGCTTTCTGCAGAGGAGCAAATGGGATTCCAATTTTCTGCACTTACATCGATATCCGCGGTAAGCTTGAAATATGTATTTCTATCTTCGAAATTCTTTCCCTTTGTAAAGTTGGAAAGTGCCCACAAATCTTCTGCATTTTGAATAAGGTAGGGGTTTTGTTCTGTTCCTTCGCCCTCAAACATTTCAGAAAGGTCTGTGGGGGCAGGGGGATATTTGGATTTTGTTATTTCAAATGGATTTGCAATTGCATTGGCAACGCTTTCTTTGCAAATATTGATTTCGGTTTCGGTCAAAGAGTAATTGAATCCACTATCCGTGGGCTTCCAAGTTAAAGTAGACATATCTCTACCTGTAAGTACGCTTACAAGGTTCATAGAAGCAATATATCTTCCTGCACCGTAGCTTAAGTGGTTATGTTGGTCTCGGCTGAATGTGTCGCCAATAGTTGATGTTCTTGCATTTTGAATTGCAGTTCCGTTAGGAATAATAGCAACGAAGTTCTTGTTCAAAACGTGTTCTTTCATACATGACATAATGTCATTGTACATAGTCATTTGATCATAATTGTGCTTAGCGAATGCGGCTGCAGTTGTTCCTTGCTGATATGCCCAAGTTTGATGCCATACGAATTTAACGTTGGGATTTGCGTTGGGGTTGTTTTCCTCGTCGGTTGCTACGTCATAAACGTAGTCCATTAAATTCTGCAAGCAAGAATAGGAAGCGGAACCACCGCTATTACCACTATTTTGTTGGAAGGTGATAAAATCCCAATCTGCATACATAATTGCTTGTTCCATTGTCCAGTTAGTATAGGAACTACCGTCAAACCAACCTTCTTTTTCTAAACCGAAGCGATAAGCGGGTTTGTTTGATTGTGCGTTTTCCCAGTGGGTTGCAAGTGAGCAACCACCGATATAAATATCTGCTATAAGAATGTTTTCTGCGGGAATACCCACACTCTTAGCAATCTCATAAGCATAGTTAATGGTATCATCTGCAAATGAGTTTCCTATCATTAAAACTTTGAGTTTATTGGCAGGGTTTACTTTTACATCGTAGGATTGTGCAAAATTTGTACCGTTAATTTTTACTGTCACTTTATATGTACCTGCTCTCATAGAGTTATAATCTGCGCAAGAAACTGTGTAGCCATCTTTGGGTAACATACGTTCAGTTCCGTCTGTCATAACTAAAGTTACTACTAAATTATCATAGCTGAAATCTTCTGTGAAATCAAAACTTTTTTTCGCTCCGATTAGTTTGATTTCCATAATTTCAGAGGGATCTGTGATGGGTGGCTCTGTTGTGACGGCTGTATTGCTTGGCGTATTATTGTTTCCGCAAGATGCGATCACGATGGCAACCATAACGAGAAGTAGAATGAGAATTGTTGTTTTTTTCATAATTTAAACCTTTCCGCAAACGGTTTGAGTGCGTTTGCATTTTATTTTAGATGGTTATTGAACCATTATTTAACAATTTTGCTTTTTGCGAGTTCATCTCGTTTGTATTGCATAGGGGTTTTTCCTGTTATTTTTTTAAAGCTTTTTGACATATATTTTACGTCGGAAAAGCCGATTAATTGCGAAATCTGAGAAAGAGAATAGTCGGTGGTTACGAGCATTGAGGCGACCTGCGCGACTTTTTGATTTGCACAATAAACAAGGGGCGTTATGCCGTATTCCTTTTTGAAAGCCCTTTCAATATGTGATTTGCTTATGTACAAGCTATTGCTAATGTCCTCAAGAGTAATTTTTTCATAAATATGCACGTCAATGTAATTTCTAATCATTTCAGGAATTTTGCTTGTACTTGGAACTGTTTGATAAGGGGAAGGAAATGCCAATTGAAAAATTTCCAAAACGCACACCGCAAGTCGGTCATAATTGATTGGATCGTCTTGGTTTAGCAGGTTGATAACGTGCATCATATAGTTATGCATATTACATTTTTTGATATATACGCTATCATTTAAAAGATGATTTGAAACCAAAAAGTCCACAAATTTACCCTTTAAAACGATAAAGATTTTTTCGTAAGGGTCATCGGGATCGGCATAATAGATGTGATAACGTAACTTATTCAAAAAGTAAAAATCGCCCTCGGTTACGGTGTATTTTTTCTCTGGGGTTTCGATATACCCCGTGCCCTTAACAACGTATTCGAAAACGTAAGCATCATAAGGAAATTCCTTTGAAATATTGTGCATTATTCGATATGAGGGGTTAGGATAGGTTATTCCTGCCATAATTGGTTCGAGATAACTATTGGTTTGAATGTTATCAATTACGATTTTTTCTCCCCAAGCACTGATGTACATATTTTACCCCCTTTTCATGTTTTCTTGACTACATATTATCATATTTTTTTTACTTTGTCAATGTGTCAAAAATCAAATAATTGTTCAAACTGCACAAAAATCAAAAGCCGGATTATACAAATTAGAGAAAAAGAGGCGAAAATGAGAACATTTTGCACCCAAGTGAGCAATTGAAAGGGTTTTTTCATTCCTTATTATATGTTAAAATGTATACGACAAATACTGTGTTGTACTCACGGTCAAAAATAATAAAAAAAGGAGAATTGATAATCAAAAGTACAACTGGTTATCACATAATCATTATGAAAAAAATAATAACTACGGTATCGTTGATTCTTATGGCTTGCATGTTATGTCTCGTTGTAACTGCTTGCGGTGGCACAACGCCTCAGGAAACTGAGCCTGCTAGTCCTATTGCGTCATTGACTGCGACTGAATCATCCACAACACTTAAAATTGGTGAATCAATTTTGTTGACGAATTTTTATGAAATTAAGGGCACTTCAACATTGAGTGCTGCTCAGAGAGCTTGTGACTACGTTTCAAGCAACCCTGAAATTGTTAAGATTAATGCAAAAAGAGCAGAAGCGGTTGCTTCCGGTACTGCAACTATCACAGTAACATCAAAGGTTGACCCCACAAAGTCTTGCACATTTGACGTTGTTGTATCAAAGGTATTTATTGACAGAGAAATGTCTATGATTCCTTCTGAAGACGATTTCACAAACGAATGGGATGACGCTACGGGAACAGGTTCCTTTAGAACAAGCTCCGGTATTACAAACTTCTACTATATTGCTGATATTTATTCAACTCAGTGGTATGTTGAAACAGACATTACTCTTCACTCTGTAAACTGGGATGACAGATGGCCTAAGATTGGTATCGTTGCTCAGAACAAGAACGAAGCGGGTGTTGAAACAATGGTTGCTTTCTTCTTGAATGCATCTATCGGTCTTGGTGACTCTTATGATGAAAATGGCAATTTTGTTAGAGGCGAAGACAATAACTATTGGAACGAATTTGGTGTTGCTGAAGTAGCTCCCGGTGGTCACTGGGCTTGGGAAGCCGGTATTACAAACTCCTTGGCAAGACATCACGACTACGCTTGGAACACAGGTGATAGCAAGGTTACATTTGATACAACATTCAAGCTTGGTGTTGCTCGTGACGGTGCAAACTTCCACGTTTACGTAAACGGTAACTATATGGGATCCTTCCAGCTTAGCTCAGAACTCGAAGTTCTTTATGAAAACGGTCAGCCCGTTGCAAGTAACGTTGCATTCTATCACTTTAGCTGCGACGCAACATTCTCCAACTATCTTGCAACTCAGGATGCTGCGGAGGTTGCTAAAAAGATTCCTGCAGAACCCGTATACACAGAATTTTTGGAAGACTAATTAAGTGAGAATTTTTAACTCCAACATAGAACTATTAAGAAAATCGTCACCCGCAAAGTTAAGTAAACGATTTGTTTGTTGGGTGATAGACTTCGTGTTGGTGGCTTTGATTGCCGGTGTTATTTTTGCAGTATTGTTTCCAATTACGCAAAACACATCGGCATACAATGCTGCCAAGGAAACGGTTAATGATGAGATTGCTTATTACGAGCAGTTAACAAAGGAAACTCACATAGTGGAATATGTTGACGGTGCGAGAGTAACGAGCGATGTTGTTGTGCTTAAAAACATTTATAGGGCTATTTGCCTTTCATATGAGGTTTTTGGTAACAATCAACAGTCCGATTTTGTCTTTGATGAAAATCACGACGTAATGAAGAACGGCGTTCATTCTTTGGAAAATGATAATATTGCGTATTTTTACACACGATATTTGAAAAATAATCCGAGTATTGAAGTTGAAGTGAACGATGATTTGTTTGAGATATACAAAAAGGCATTTGGCGACGATGCTACGTTTATGTTCTCGTTTAACAAGGAAAATAGTGAAATTCCTGTTTTGAATACGCAGGTTGCTTACTATTTGTTCCATTATTTGTTTATTGACTCTTCCGATAGCATTGGACAGACAGGCGCGACGTATTATCGCTCTTATTACAACGCATATGCAAATATGCTTGAGGAGGCAGAGATGCTCGTTCTTAAGAGTGAGCCGTATTTCTCAACTCATTATAGAGATTATAAGGAAGCATATTGCACCGAGGCAAGATATACGAATATTGCTTTGATAGTATCAATTTTTATTGCGTGTTTTCTTGTTTTGCTTTTGCCAAAATATTTGTTCAAGGACGAAAAAACCTTGGGATATAAATTGCTCGGTTTGGGAGTGATAAGAATGGACGGAGAAGCAAATGCTTGGTATGTTCCGTTTGTTAAAACACTTATAGAATGCATTGGGTTTATTCCGGCTTCGTTCGTTTTGTATCTTTTTCCACCATTTGAGGGCGGATATGAGGCTATGTTCACGCCTGTGAATACCGAATGTAATATATCATTGGCAATGGTGATTTTAGCCGTTGTAATTCTTGGCGGAATAGTAAATGCCTTTGCGTTGTTTACGGTAAGAAGGCAGAATTTAGTTAATTTGATTTTTAATGACGTTGTAGTTGACGTTCACTATATTGGTGAGGGTGAACGAGATTAATTGTCTAAAAATAGAAAGGGAACTCTTATGAGAAAAAATGTATTGAAATTTTTGAGCTTATTGATGATTCTTGCATTGATGAGCACTACATTGGCGTTTGTTTTGGTTGGTTGCGGTGGCAAAGATAACGGAAACAAGAATGATCCTACTAACACGGATAGTATCGTTGATGACCTTCCAAGAGATGAAGCGGGTAATTTTGACGTTACTCTTCTTGAAAACGTTCAGCTTAATATGTGGAGCGTTATCGGTCAGCCCGACCAGGAAACCTTGCTTGCTTTGGTTAAGGAATTTAACAAAGAATTCGCAGGCATGATCGAAATTAAGGTAACAAGCGTTGGTCACTATGATTATTACAATGCTCTTGACAGTACATATGCAAATGATTACGGTAATTTCCCCGACGTTTGCTTTATGCACAACGAAAAGAATATTGAATATGCTCTTAAGGGTTATTTCTATCCCCTTGATGAGTTAATTGAAAAAACAGGCGTTGGCATTGATTTTGCAAATGCTTATGATAACATTGAAAAAACAACTATTTATGATGGTAAGCACTACGGTATTCCCGTTGATGCACACGGATATTTGACACAGATTAGACAGGACATTATTAAGAAGAATGGTCTTGGATTTGACGGTAATACACGTTTCGTTCCTCAAAACTATGAGGAATATCAGACATTGCTTGAAGGCCTTAGAGCTTTGGCAGATTCTGGTGAACTTTGGGTAAGAAATATTAACCTTGACCAAGACCACTCTTGGTATCAGTTGAAAAATGGCAATCCTAAGTTGGATGCTGCGGCTCAGGCAACGGTAGACAATTTCTATCCCGCTTTCTTCCATTCTCAAGAAAGTGACAACTTGACCGCATTGTATGTAAACGGAGGTACACTTGCAGATGCAAATGACAACGTTACATTTGCTCAAAATACAGGTCTTACAAAGTACGTTACTGATTTGGTTGAACGTTACAATTCAAGATTGTACGGTGACGCAGGTAACAAGGAAGCGGCTTTCCCCACAGGACAGGTGGTTATGTTCTCTGAAGGTCCTTGGATGGTTGCTAATACATACGATATTTGGTGGAACAACAAGCAGCTTTCAACAGCAGGCAAGCTTGGTGTTACTGAAGAGGATGCGGCAGATCCCGTATATGCAAATCCTTATGCGGTAGCTCGTCCTTACTATATGGCAGACGAAAGTGCTCCCTCCGAAACCGCTTCTAAGTGGTACGGTAACGGACACGTTATTACAGTTACTAAGAAGATAACAAGCATGCAGAAGGCAGCGGCTGCGTTGATTTTTGCAGAATGGCTCACTCAGGGCAAGGATGACAACGGTAACTACAACCTTACAGATTGGTGTAAGGCAGGTCACGTTCCTGCTTGGAAGAACGTTTATGAGTCCGATTCTTATAAAGCAACTGCAGAAAAGAGCATTACATTGACAGCAATGGGTGACCCCGCAGAAATTATTGCACTTGAAAGCTCAAGATATGCAACAACTTTGATTTCAGGTCTTACAACTGCTGTAGGTGACGTTCAGGCGCAGCTTTTGTCCGTTGACGGTTGCACAGTTGAAAAGGCAAAGCAAACTCTTTTGGCAACAGCTCAGTCAACACAGGAAGCTATTAACTTGTTAAAATTAGGAATTAAATAATTTTTGGGAATATATTTATGGCAAAAACTATCGTTTTAGAGGAATATGCTAAGCAAAGGTCTAAACGTATAGGATTGTTCAAAAAATATGGTGTAACTGCTATATTTTTATTACCGTATATAGCGGCATTTATAACGTTTTTTGTGATACCGTTATTTTATGGAATATATATTTCACTGACAAACTTTCAATATGGAAAGCCGGGCATAGAAACCTTTAACTCGTTTATGTGGTTTAAAATGATTTTTGATAAATCATATATGCCCGGTATTTATAACAGCTTTTGGCTTGCATTCGTGCATACCATAACGTTTTCAGTGATTATGGTTCCAATAGCAATTCTATTGCCCTTGGGCTTGGCAATTTTGGTTAATCAGAAGCCACCTGGCTTCAAATTATTTAGAGCATTGATCTATATGCCATCCATTGTTCCGCTTACCGCTTCAGGTACGATTTTCACCTTGCTGTTTATGTCTAAATCGCAGCACGGTGTTTTAGCGGAGTTCTTTGGAATAGAAACTATGTGGTTTATAGATACATGGTTTTCATTTAATTTGTTCGGTCAAACCGTTGAAATAGCTTATGCGTGGATTCCGATCTTCTTTATGTGCTTATGGGGAGGTTGGGGAGGTAACTTCATAATTCTTAGCGCGGGACTTCAAAACGTTCCAAAGCATCTTTATGAGGCGGCTGATATTGACGGTTGCTCCACATGGCGTAAAATTTTGAACGTTACTATTCCAGGTATCAAACCGCAGCTGGTTTTGTGTTTGTTTACAACAATCCTTGGCTATCTCGGACTTTACGGTCAGAACTACGTATTATCGGGCGGTGGTCCATCCATTGCCGCGATTGCGAGTATGCCTGCGGGTGGTAAGACCTCAACGCTTATGTATTTTATTCAAGATTTGGTAGCAAACAATTTGCAGTTTAAGTCGAGTTTATATGGACTTGGCGCTGCGGCAAGCTTAGTGTTTGCTTTGTTTGCAGGAATTATCTCGGGTATTCAGATGTATCTTACCCGTGAAAAGAAAACAGGAACAAAAATTTCGGAGGCATATAACAAATGGCACGAAATCAGATAACTTCAGAACAATACATTGGCTTTCTTAAGAAGAAGGACTTTAGAGAAAAAGGGAAATTTAATATTGGCAAGGTAGTATCCTTTGCGGTTTTGCTTATATTCTGCATAGTTTGGTTATCTCCATTCGTTATTATGTTCTTTGGCTCGCTCAGAGGATATTCAGATACGATGCTTTATCCGAAGGAATTGTTCTATCCTCATAGTGGATATACCTTGGAAAACTATGAGATGCTCCTTTTGGGCAAGCTCCCTGAGGGTATTGGACAGGTAAACTCGGTTCAGGATTATAAAATCGGAACTTGGTTTTTGAACAGCTGTTTTTCTGCCATTGGTGGAACAGTTTTGTATTTGTTCGTTGCCTCATTGGCGGCTTATGCGTTTACCTTTATTGATTTCAAATATCGCAACGTTTTGTTTGCGGGAATTATTGCGTCCATGATTATTCCTGGCGCCGCAACTGCCGTTGGTAATCAGTCAATGGTTTATTCTATGGGACTTAATAGATCTCTTTTGGCTCTTATTATTCCGGGCCTTGGAGGTGTTTACGGAATGTATCTCATTAAGACCTTTTTTGAGTCAATTCCAAAGGATCTTATAGAATCTGCAAAAATGGATGGATACAGTAATTTTAAGATTTTTTATAAAATTGTGTTGCCACTTGGTAAAACCGTTTTGTTCGTTCAGGGATTGTTCGGATTTATGGGTGGCTGGAACGATTTGATTTGGCCCCAGATGCTTTACGGCGCGAAGGACACTAATTTGTGGACCTTACAGGTTGGTATGGCATATATCATTAACAATTCCAAAACAAGCAACTTGATTGGCTCTGCTTTGGCAGGCGGTGTTATTTGCTTGTTGCCCGTGCTCGTAATGTATATAATTGCCCAGGATAAGATTATTGAGGGCATGTCAAGTAGTGGAATCAAAGGATAAGGAGTGGATTAGATGGCTAATTTAGATAATAAGCCCGTTGATGGCAGCATGGAAGTGTCTGCCAAGAACGCGGGAAAAATATTAAAGAAAAGTGGATACAAAATTGCCAACAATGAACTTGATGCTTTTGTATCCTTAAAGGATATTAATAAAATTTATCCTAACGGAGTCCAAGCCGTATATGATTTCAATATCGATATATCCGAAAATGATTTCATTGTTTTGGTTGGACCCTCGGGATGTGGTAAGTCAACAACATTGCGTATGATTGCGGGACTTGAAAATATCACAAGCGGTTATTTATATATTGATAAAGTTTTGTCTAATTATACGAGTAGTAAGGATCGCGATATTTCTATGGTGTTCCAAAATTATGCGTTGTATCCTCAAATGACGGTGTTTGATAATATTGCATTCCCACTTCGTGCCAAAAAGTTTAGAATGCCTATGGAAGCGACTGTTGTTAAGGCAAATACTCAGGTTATTGATGTTTTGGACGGCAGAATTGATGAATTTAATCAGGCATTTGCAAATGCCAAGGATAAAGCGTTAAATTATGGTACGGTTGTTGAATACGTTGCAACAAAAATGAAAATTTGTGATGATGCGGCAAAGATTCTTTGTAAATCAAAGGCGGCATCACCTGAAAAAATTAAAGAGAGCGCAAAAGCAAAAATTCTTAGTGAAACAAAGAAAATTTCATCTAATGGATATGAAATGGATGAAAATTACCGTCTTTTAAAGAATGGTGAGCTTCAATATCATTATGTGAAAATGGGTAATGAGGAAATCAGAAGACGTGTATTTGAGGCTGCAGAAATTTTGGATCTTGGTCCTTATCTCGATAGAAGACCTAAGGAATTGTCAGGTGGACAGATGCAGCGTGTTGCTTTAGGACGCGCTATAGTTAGAAATGCGAAGCTTTTCTTGATGGATGAGCCGCTCTCTAACTTGGATGCTAAGCTTAGAGTACAGATGCGTAGTGAAATTGTTAGAATTCACGAGCAAATTGGAGCGACGACAATTTACGTTACTCACGATCAAACAGAAGCTATGACGATGGCTACTAAGATCGTTGTTATGAGTAAGGGTTGGGTACAGCAAATTGGTACTCCTCAAGAAATTTACTATAACCCTAAAAATATCTTTGTTGCTACATTTATTGGTTCTCCTGCGATGAATATTTTTGATGCGGAATATGATAACGGCAAGCTTATTTTCAAAAACGGATATGAGATTGCTTTGTCAAATGATTATGTTACAAGACATAATGAATATTATGAAACAAAAATTCAAGATCTCAGAAGAATGCTTGATACGGATGATTTCAAAAAGATGCATGCCTTGAAGGTGCTTGATAAGGTTCTTTTCAATCTTGATGCTCAAGAAGATCCTTCCGCTATCGAAAAGGCAGTTGATGAAGTTCTTAAAATCACTGCAGATATTGAATGTAGTGAAGTAATTAAAGATTTGATATCTCGCTATAAAGAAGAAAACAACGGTAATCCCAAGGTTGATAAAAAGTGGTTGCTTAAGATTAGAGAGCCGTTGTTAAGCTTTGATAAAATTCCTTCAAGAGATATTGGTATTTTACACAATGCTCAAGTATTTAGCAAGGAAGAAATCGTTGTTGATAACACATTGTATTATCAGAAACCAAAGAAGAAAAACAACAAGAAGAATATTAAGAGCAATATCAACTTGAATTCAACTGATATTGAGTTTGTTAACAATCTTTATGAGGTTGCTTCAAATCTTTTAGCTAAGTGTGAACAGGCATTGGCAGGAAGACATCCTATTAGAGTTGGCATAAGACCCGAAGATATAGTTTTGGATGCGGAATTTACAGGAAATAAAACTGAAAAATTCGTTGTTAATTCCAATATTGTTGAATTGCTTGGTAGTGAGCTTTTGGTTCACTCTGAATTTGCAAATTCTAACATTATAGCTAAAATTTCAACAAATGTATTGATTAAACCCCATACCGACGTTGAATTGGCAATAAATCAGGATAAAATTTTGATTTTCGATGATAACTGCGGAGACAGAATCTAAGATTTGCGATAAATTTGGAGGTTTAATTATGATCAAAAAAATATCTATCTTGATGATAGTAGTGATGCTCCTGTCAGTTTTGTCGGGATGCGGAAACAATGAAAAAAACAACTATCCTGAAACTGTGGACTCAAATTTGGTTGAAGGGGTTGATTATGTTGATCACTCATCAACATATGACGGTAAAGGTCTCGCTTATGATGATTCAATGTGGTATGTCAATGAACTTAAGGCTGTTCCTCTTGCTGATCCACATGTTTACGTTGAGGACGGAAAATATTACATAGTTGGTACGAGTGATAGAGATAACAACGTTATTGATTGTTACGTTACAGAGGATTTTGTTGATTATACAAGATATCTTGCTATATATGATCCTGCGACCTTCGAAGGCTGGGAGGCAGAAAAAGCCGCTATATATGCTCCTGAATTGTATTGCTTTGACGGAGTTTATTATATGTATTATAGTGCGATTGACGGTGATGGAATTCGTCGCAATAGTGTTGTAGTAGCAGATACTCCTCTCGGTCCTTACAGACCATTGCAGAATGACAAGGTTGACGGATTGGCAGAGCCAATTTTCATTGACAAAAACAAGAGCTTTGGCGTATTGGACATCACCATTTTTGTAGATGATGATGGTCAAATGTATATGTATTACAGCGTTGCCACCAACGATAATCAGCATATTGTTGGCGTAAAAATGAACAGTCCTTATGAAGCGGATTGGAGTACATATACCGTTTTGGTTGTTCCGGGTGCATTGAACTCTACAAACTCTATTTTGAAACCGTTGAGTTGGGAAATGTACAGAAGCGGTACGCCCATCGTTGAAGCACCATATCTTATCAAATCCGACGGTAAGTACTATATGACGTATTCCGTTAACGGATGTTGGGATAAATTCTATAATGTTTGCTATGCTGTATCAGATTCCCCCCTTGGCAATTTTGAAAAGCCATATCAGTCGGGTGGAACTTGGACTAACTTGCTTTTAGGTTATCCCGGCACTAACGTTGGAAATGCGACTGTTAACAGTCAATGGACGGGATTTAACTCGGGTACTGCTCACCATTGCTTCTTTAATATTGGTGATCAAATTATGATAGGCTACCACGCGCACCAAAATCGTGCGGGTAATAATGGAAGATACGAGGAACGTTATTTTGCATTTGATTACCTTCACTTTGATAAAAATGGAGTGCCTTTCTGTAACGGTCCTACATATTCAATCCAACCTCTTCCTGATGAATTGAGTGGGTATTACAATATCGCACCGTCATCACAGGTTAAGTCGGAAAACGTTACAAATGCTAGTGCAATTAATGATAATTACATAGTTGATTGCTACAATTTGCCCGGAGAAGCGGAAAAAGAGGTTTCTCTTGGCACAGGTTATTCCTATATTGAATTAAAATTTGACAGAACTTATGAAATAGGCGGAATTGCAATTTATAATAGTGCTTATTATGAAAAGCTTTTGTCAGAAATCGTTTATATTGATTTTGGCAATGGAAATGCAGTACATTATCCTCAATTTGCTTATGATCAATATGTTAATGATGCAAAGCAATTTATTTTCCCATCAAGTGCGTTTACTATTGAATTTTTGAATACTTTTGAAGCGGATCACGTTGTTATTTGTGTGAAATCGGATATTGCCGTTGCGTTGAACGAAATCGTGGTTCTTGGTAAGTAAGGAGGTTAAAATGAAAAAACTCATAGCAATTTTATTGGTTGGTTTGTTGTTGTTGCCTCTCGTTAGCTGTAAACCAAACACTCCTCCTGTAGAAAACACTAAAACCGAGGATAACAAGGTTCATCTTGTTGTTTTGGCAGGGCAGTCGGGTGCAAGAGGTAAAGCTCTTGTTAACGATTTGAGTGAAGAGGACAAGGAAGCAAATATCGATGTTGATATTTTGGCAGACGGCTTGCCAATGGGAGATTTGGTAAATATCCCTAGTATTGACGAGTCAAAAGACATTGATATTCTTGAGCCCGGATACGGAGATTTCCCATCCGAGTTCGGTCCTGAACTCGGTATGGGACAGACATTGGCTTCTGCTTACCCAAAGTTTGATGAGGATTACAAAACAGTAATCGTTAAATATACAGCAAGTGGTTCAACTTTTACTGATCATTGGTATTCTAATTCTGCAATCAACGATCCTGAACTTGCAGAAAAATTGAATTATGACCAGGTTGCAATATTAGATAATGGTCAGGAAACAGGTCCTCTTACAAATAATTTGTATTCTTTGGTTGAAAAAGCAATTACAGACCTTAACGACCTTGGTTACGAAGTGGTAATCGACGGTATGGCATTCGTTCACGGTGAGCAGGATGCAAAATTTGATGAAAATATGGCGATTTATGAAAAGGCATTGACATATTTCATTGATGACTTTAGAGCATATTTTAATGATAGTGATATGCCCGTTGTTGTTACCGAAGCATTGACAAATAGTGCTAAGTATTCCAACACATTGAGAGCAATTCAGGAAAGCGTTGCAAAAAATATGACGAACGTTTCCTTTATTGAAACTGACGATTTGTATACAAACACATTTGAGCCTTGGCACTTTGGTGCAGAGAGCAATATGATTTTGGGTAACAGAATTGCGGCTGAAATTATTTCTTACAATGACACAAGAGTTATTGATAAGGTTGAAACTCCTGCAATTTATGTACCACTTGGAGTCGAAGTTGAGTTGCCACAGTACATTAAGGCAAGCTTCACTAACTACTATAGCGGTTATGTGAAGGTAGAAGAATATTCTGCTTACGATTCTAGCAAGGCAGGTCTTCAAACAATAAAGGCAAAGGTGAAGACAGCTGACGGACTTGTTGAAGTTCCTTTCCTTGTGAATGTTGTTGAAAATCATCCTTATGTTGATGGTAATCTTACAGAATATGTAAATGCAAAGAAGCTTGAGTTGCCCAACGGTCTTGGTGATGTTTATGTTGTTGTTAGCAATGTAGGTCTTTATGTTGCCGCTAAAATAAACGATAGTGAAATTTGGACCGACGGTGAAAACTGGAAGAAGGGCGATATGGGTCAGAAAGGTAATAATGATGACTTTATCATTTATCTTACAGAGGGTGACGTTTCAAGCAGAACAACTATTTGCTTGAGCGCGGCTAACCTTTTGAGAGTTTATAACAAGGGACTTAGTTTGGATAGTGATGATATCAAGCTTGAATACGGAAACCTTGTTTACAACAAGAAGCTTTCAAATTATGCGTTCCACGTTAACACAAGCGGTCTTATGAACTGTGGAGAGTCAGGCGGTCTTACTCTTGAACTTTTCATTAGTTTTGAGGACATTGGGGTTAAGAATTCCGAAGATATTAAGCTTTGCTTCAATTATAACAACGTTTCAAGCGTTGACGGTGTTAAGACCAATGTGAACAATTATTTGGTTGCAGGTGATCTTACTGAAAAGGCAGAGGAAAATATCGAGTCATACTTCTCAATTAATGATTTGATTAAGTAATTATGAATAAAAACGAAAGATATAACAGATACAAATATCTTACAGGGCTTTCCGCTTGGGAAATCGCAAGCTATCGCGATCCCGAAAACGTTATTATATTAAATGACGGCCCAAGCGGACTTCGAAAGCCCCTAAAAAACGGTTTTACTGAGCAGAATGAGGTAATTCAAACTGTTTGTATGCCGACACCGAGTGCTTTGGCTGCATCCTTTGATAAGGAAGCTTGTTATGAAACAGGTGAGCTTATTGCTAAAGAATGCTTACACCACAAAACAAATATTTTATTAGCGCCCGGAATTAACATCAAGAGATACGTTATGTGCGGAAGAAACTTTGAGTATTTCTCTGAAGACCCCTATTTAACGGGAGTTTTGGCTGCTAATTACGTTAACGGCCTTGAAGATATGGGCGTTGGTGCTTGTGTTAAGCATTATGCGTGCAACTCACAGGAGCACGGACGAACAATAAATAGCAGTGAAGTATCTTTAAGAGCACTTAACGAAATTTATTTGAGAGGATTTAAATACACTCTTAAATATTCAAATCCATCGTCGATAATGACTTCTTACAACAAAATAAACGGAGTTTACGTTAACGAATCCGAATATTTGTTGCAAAAGAAATTAAGAAAAGAATTTAATTTCCGTGGACTTATTATGTCGGACTGGTGCGCGGTGAGTGATAAAGGAAAAACATTCAGAACGGGACTTAATATTGAAATGCCCCTTGCAAAAATGAGTTATGATTTTATGGATAGGGGATATGGAAAAACGTTTGATGATGAGGATCTTATCAAGTTGGATAACGAGCTTTATCAAACAATTTCCAAATTTAAGGACACAAAATCACTTAATGAGCTCGATTTAGACAAGCTTCATACTCAGGCAGTGAGTGTGGCAGATAAAACGCTTGTTTTGGTTAAAAACGATGATGATTATTTGCCACTCAATAAAAATCAAAAAATATTGGTTCTTGGATATTTTGCAAATCATGCGCGTTTTGTTGGAAAGGGAAGCGGTTGGGTTAATGCTTACAAAGATACAACATTCCTTGACGTTTTAAATTCAAACGAAGTTGATTACGATTTTGTTGAATGCTATGACGAAGAAAAAGCTACCATCACAGCCGATGATTTGAAAAAATATCAAAACAAATATGACAAGGTTTTGTTGTTCCTCGGTCAATATCAACACGACGAGTCCGAAGGAATTGACAGAAGCACTATTGACCTTCGTCCACAGCAGATTGAAGTTCTTAATATGGTTAAAGAGGTGTTTAGTACCTTTGCGACTGTGTTAGTTAGCGGAAGTGTTGTGAACGTGAGTGAGGTTTATGAAAAATCAAATTCGATGTTCATAACCTACCTTGCGGGAGAGGGACAGAGTGAAGCAATTTACAACAATTTGTTTGGTCTCCATAATCCAAGTGGACGCTTGCCTGAAACTTGGATTTCATCCTTGAAGCAAAATCCCATCAATGATGAATATGCAAGACGCGATATTTATCACACATATTATCACGATGACATTTTTGTTGGTTATAGATATTACGATTTGCATAGCGACGGATTTATGTTGCCGTTTGGGTATGGATTGAGTTATTCTAAATTTGATTATTCTAATTTTGAATATGCAGTTGAAAATGATAAAATTAAGATTTATCTTGACGTAACAAATGAAAGCAATATTGACGGAGAGGATGTTATTCAAATATATATAGGAAAGAAAAACTCCGATATATACAGACCTATTAAGGAATTGAAGGCATTTGCTAAAGCTTTTGTTAAGGCAAACGAAACAAAGCATATTAATGTCGAAGTTGATATTGATGATGTTAAATCATATCGCGATGCTACCGATGCTTTTGAGCTTGAGGGCGGAGAGTATGAAATTTACGTTGCATTGAATACCAACTTGATTATTAATAAAGCAATAATTAATCTTGATGGTGTTAAATTCGAAGAAAAGCTTACACCTGATGTGTTAGAAATCAAAGAAGTTCCCTCAAAATACACCTTGGATACGCCTGCAGGCATTTTGTTTGAAAACGATTTGTTTAAGCAATACGTTAAGGAAAATAATTTGCCGATTGACATTGAAGATTTTGAAAAGAAACTGTTTTGGATTGATTCCAAGGCACTCAGAGTTACTATTTGCGACGGTGATATTAATATTACCTATGAGCAGATGGAGGATTTGGTTAAATATTTGAATGAACACTCAAAGATTAATCAAAATATTAATTTTGATGACATCGTAGTTAAATACAGACCGTGGTAAACCACAAAATTTATTTAGTTGATTATTTTTTAATCATAAATTCTTAGTTTAAAAGGAGAAAAAACTATGAAAAACATCATTAAAACACTCGTAGTAGTGATGGTTATCGTTCTTGCGCTTGCGGCATTTACCGCTTGTGATTTGAATCCTCAACCCACTACACCTCCAGCTTGTGAACACACAGGCGGCACAGCTACATGTGAAAATGCAGCTGTATGTGAAAAATGTGGCGAAAGTTATGGCGAAAAAGCTGAACATACTCTCGTTACAGTGGACGGCAAAGAAGCTACATGTACTGAAGACGGTATTACAGAAGGTCAATACTGCTCAGTATGTATGGAGGTTGTCGTTTCACAGTCAGTTATTGAAGCTCCCGGACACGTAGAAGTAATTGATGAAGCAAAAGCTCCTACTTGTACAGAAACCGGTCTTACAGAAGGAAAACATTGCTCGGTTTGTGAGAAGGTATTTGTTGCACAAACAGAAGTTCCCGTTGTAGCTCATACATATGACGAAGGTCAATGGGATGCTGATTGTAACGTTTGCGGTGCTACACGTACATGTGCACACAACGGTAACAAGACAGTAGTTGAAGGCAAAGCTCCTACTTGTACAGAAGCAGGTCTCACAAACGGTGAAAAGTGTGCAGTTTGTGGTGATGTTACAAAGAATCAGGAAACAATTCCTGCTCTTGGACACACAGAAGTAGTAGATACTGCAAAAGCTGCTACTTGTACAGAAACAGGTCTTACAGAAGGCAAGCATTGCTCAGTATGTAACGAGGTTCTCGTTGCCCAGCAGACAGTTGCTGCTAAGGGACACACAGAAGAATCCATTTCTGCAGTTGCTCCTGATTGCGAAAATACAGGTCTTACAGAAGGTAAAAAGTGTACAGCTTGCGGAGAAATTCTTGTTGCTCAGACAAGAGTTCCTGCTCTTGGACATACAGAAGTAGTTGATGCAGCAAAAGCTCCTACTTGTACAGAAACAGGTCTTACAGAAGGTAAGCATTGCTCAGCTTGTAACAAGATTCTTGTTGAACAGACATTGGTTTCTGCACTTGGTCACAAGGATGACAACGGCGACTTTGAGTGTGACGTTTGTCATGTGGATCTTTGCACGGATCATATTCCTGCTGCCGCAGTTAAGGAAAATGAAAAAGCCCCCACTTGCACAGCAGAAGGCTCTTATGATAGCGTTATTAAATGCTCAAGATGTGGCGAAGAGATTAGCAGAGAAACAGTTGCAGTTTCTGTAATTCCTCACACAGAAGTATCTATTCCTGCAGTTGAACCTGATTGTGAAAATACAGGTCTTACAGCAGGTAAGAAGTGTTCAGTTTGTGGTACAGTAACAGTAGCACAGGAAACAGTTAATGCATATGGTCATGCTAATACAGTAGTTCCCGGCAAGGCAGCTACTTGTGAAGCTACAGGTCTTAAGGACGGTAGCGTATGTTCAGTTTGTGGCAAGACAACACTTGCACAGGAAGTAATTCCCGCACTTGGACATAATTATGGTGAAGTAACATACACATGGAGTGATGATAACTCCACATGCACATCAAAACAGATTTGTGCAAATGATGCTTCTCACGTTATCGCAGAAACAACAACAGTTTCTACAGTAACTCTTAACGTTACTGCAACAAAGGTAACATTTACATACACAGCCGGAACACAAACAAAGGTTGTTGAAGCAGATGTTACATTGGTAGATTCTATCGCAACAATTAATGCTCCTGCAATCGCAGGCAGAGTAGCTTCTCACGATTATGTGAAGTTCGGCTTCCACGATGCAGCAGCAACATATACATTCACAATTTACTATTCTGAGGTTTCTGTTTGGGACGGCGTTTCTGTAAGCGCATCTCTTACAGGTTCAGGTACTGCTGAAGATCCTTACCTTATTCAGAGTGGTGCAGACCTCGCATACATTGCACAGGTTGTAAATGCACTTGAAGTTAAGACTGCAGCATTTAGCGGTCAGTATTTCGTAATTACAAAGTCCATCGACCTTAACGGTCACGCTCTTCATATCGGAACAGGAAGTGCATGGGGTACAAGACAGATGTTTGCTGGCTACCTTGACGGCAATAACTGTTCTATCAGAGGTATCAAAAATACACTTTCATTGTTTGGTTGTGTTGAAGGCGGTTGGATAAAGAACCTTAGCCTTTACGGTCATGTTGAAGTAGCAAAGGGCAATGATTCTGTTGGTGTACTTGTAGGATATAATAGATTGGCTCCTTTGGAAAACATTACAAACTATGCTAGCATGAACGGTCGCGGAAACGTTGGTGGTATCGTTGGTAACATGGAACAGTCTAACGACACACCCGCAACAAATTTGGTTAACTATGGTACAATCACTGGTGTTCAAAATGTAGGTGGTATCGCAGGTTTGATTGGTAGATATCTCGTTAATTGCACTAACTGGGGTACAGTAACTGGAACTAACAACGTTGGTGGTATCGTTGGTAACCTTTATTGGAAGTGTACATTGACTCATTGTGTAAACTACGGTACTGTAAGTGGTGAAACAGTAGTTGGTGGTATTGCAGGCGCTAGAAACGGTTCTATAGAAGCTACACTTACTGATTGTACAAACTATGGCAAGGCACTTGGTACAACTTGTACAAGCACAAGTATTGATGGTATTACTTCCGCTGTATCAACACAGACAAATTGTGTAAACAACGGTACAGTTACAATCCTTGCGCACGAATTTACACACACTGATGCAAAGGATGCTACTTGCGAAGAAAACGGTAACGTTGCATACGATCATTGCTCAGTATGTGATAAGAATTATGATGCGGACGGCAAGGTAATTTCTAACGTTGTTGTTTCTGCAACAGGTCACGCTTGGAACGAGGGAACAACTGCAAACGGTAAGATAACTTATACTTGTGGTAACTGTGGTGAAACAAGAGTAGAATCTGCAAAGTGTACAGTAACAGTTAACTACTTGAATCTTGACGGTTCGGTAGCAGCTCCTGCTGAGACATTAGAATTCGCTAATGGTGAAATCGCAACAATCAATGCAAAAGAAATCGCAGGCTACGTTGCTTCTCACGACTATGTGAAGGTACACGTGCTTGAAAACAGTTCAGTCACAATTTACTATTCTGAAGTTTCTGTTTGGGACGGCGTATCTGTAAGTGAATCTCTTGCAGGTACAGGTACATCAACTGATCCTTTCCTTATTCAGAGTGCAGCTGACTTTGCATACTTTGCATCTCAGGTTAATGCTAATACGGCAGCTTCAGGTGCTAACTACAAGGTAACAACATTCAAGGGTCAGTACTTCAAGATGACAAAGAGCATCGACCTTAACGGTCACTACCTTATCGTTGGTATGCATGCAGGTTGGAACAACTATCAGGGCTTCTTCGGAACATTTGACGGTAACAACTGCTCAATCAGAGGTATTAACCTTGACGGTTCTGCAGGTAAAACATCTACAGCATTGTTTGGATGTGTAAACTCGGGTACTATTAAGAATTTGAGCATTTACGGTAGCGTTAAGGGTAATTCCGGTACTGCAGGCTTGGTTGGTTACACAGCAACAAATGCAGTTATTGAAAACGTAACAAGCTACGTTAACGTAACATCTAAGGTATCTAGCGGTCGTCAGGGTACAGTTGGCGGTATCGTTGCTAACCAGGAAAATAGTGCAGGTGCTCTTCTTAACTGTGTAAACTACGGTACAGTTATCTGTGACTCCTATATCGTAGGTGGTATCGTTGGTTCAGGCGGTAAGAATATGACAAATTGTGTAAACTGGGGTGACGTAACAGGCGGTAACGTTTCTGTTGGCGGTATTTCCGGTTCTACAAAGGATAAGGGTACAATTTCCGGTTGCGTAAACTATGGTACAGTAACAGGTGCTACAACAACATACGGTCAGATTGGCGGTATCGTTGGTACAGCTAAGAAACCAATTTCCGACTGTGTAAACTATGGTACGGTTATTGGTACAATCTCTAAGGGTGTTGGTGGTATTTACGGTACAACAACCTCTACAGTAACTAACTGCGTAGATAACGGTGAAGTTAAAGAATACGTTCCCGCAGAATAATTAATCAATATGCAAGAAAGGGCTTTTGCCCTTTCTTGCCCAATGAAAAATAAAAAAACGAGGTGAACAATAATGAAAATGAGAAATGTTTCTTTGATATTGTTGTTACTTTTGGTGTTTTCTTTAGTATTACCCTTGGCTTCGTGTAATCTCGGTGGAGGTGATTCGAAGCAGGAGGAAGAAAAACAAATGTCAGGTAATGAAAAAATTATTAACGTATATTTGATTGCAGGTCAGTCCAATGCCGTTGGTTACGGTATGGATACAGGCAACAAAATTGCTAAGTCCGACGATAGATTTGTAAACGGCTTTGAAAACGTTTTATATTACGGTTCTTTTGAGCGTTGGAGTGGAAAGAGCTTTGACGGTGGCTTTGAACCCGTTAAGCTTGGTATGGGTGTTGAACCTACTCGCTCAGGTGCGGAAATTGGTATTGCTAACGCAGTTGCCGATTACGGTGAGATGAGCGCTATTATCAAATGCGCACAGGGTGCTACACACCTCTATCCCGATACTACATACGAAGTTTCTTTGAAATATGGAACGTGGACTTCTCCCACATATATTAAAAACAATAATGTTGATATGTCCAAAAATCCTTTGATTGGCAATATGTTTAGAAGATTTGAACAAACTGTTATAGATGCTATTCAGTTGCTTGTTGAAGACGGGTACACTCCCGTTATCAAAGGTGTTTGGTGGATGCAGGGTGAGGCGGAAATGTTTACGCTTGAAATGGCTTCTGCATACAGAGAGCTTTTTGAAACTCTTATTTATGACACAAGAAATATGCTTAGTGAAGTAACCGGATATGATTGTGGCAACGTTCCTTTCGTTTGCGGTCTTCCTAAATGGAACACAAAGAATAGTGCTCCTCCCACATATCAGGGTATGGTTAGAACTGCTATGACAACGGTTGCGAGTGAAGTTGACAACGTTGGTTGCGTTGACTGTATGCCCCTCGTTCAACACGATGACTGGCATTTTAACGCACAAGGTCAGCAGTATCTTGGTGAGGCATTCGTTACTCTTCTTGAAACTTTTGAAATAGAAAACGATTCATATTTCAATGAAAGAGTTAGTATTGACAAAGAAATTAAGTTGTTAGCTGATGAAAATGGACTTGAATTCCGCGCTAATTTGACTAATCACGATAGCAAAAATAAGTATGAATACGGCTTTATTTTCGTTCCTACATCGGACTTAACAAAGAATAATATTGAAGGCAATTATTTTGAGGAATTAGATGCGGCTTACGTTACATATAAGCACGTTAAGTCACAGGTTACTGTTGAAAAAATAGACGATGAATATTCGGATATTTATTTTAGCGGTAAGCTTACAGACGTACTTTATGAGGATTTGAATACCTCATATACCGCAATCGCATATATTAAAAATCCCGAAGGTCAGTATATGTATTCTTCAAGATTTGTTGGCACAAGTGTAGCAAAGCTTGCAAGTGAAGAAATGTATAAGGACGGTGCAGATGTTGAGGGTGCGCAGAAGCTCGTTAATGCGGGTATTAACTTCTTAAACGGTGTTTCTTTTGAAAATCGCTACGATGAAGCGGATTTCGAACTTATTCTCAACAAAACACTCAACTTGGGCTTCACTCAATCGGGAACAACACATCAGTTGGACATTAAAAAGTCAGTTGACGTTGATTATTTTGTGAAATATTCATCAAATAATCCTGATGTAGTTTCAGTTGATGAAAACGGTCTTTTAACTGCTAAAAAGAAGGGTAGTGCAACAATTACCGTTGAATGTGCAGGCAAATCTGCAACAACTGAAGTTACAGTTGGAGATCTTACTATGAGCGGCATCGTTTTTGATGCTGTGATTTCAAACGGTGAATACGTTGGCAATATTATTACGGCTTCCAATGGCAAATTGTCAGTAAAATTTGCGGGTATGATTAAAGATGGCAACCTTTATATGTCCTTTGAACTTACACACGGAGAATGGAGCCCACTTAACAGTAGCTGGTGGCTCAATGATAATATCGAATTTAAGTTGAATAGCGGCGCTTCCTATACGGTTATTTTCTATGAGGGAGTTGCAACATATTCAAGCAATATTACACACGGCGTGTCAAAAACCGAAATGGTTAATGGCAAGTACGTAACTACCGTTGAGCTTTGTGTTGAGGGAATTGCTTCAACACACGCAATTAAAGTTGGCTTTAACGGTACAAACTTTAGCTGGCTCGGTGCACTTTGGAATGATAACCAAGAAGTAGCAGACATTACGGCTAACGGTATAGTAAAAAGATAATCTATTGTCAAAAATAGATTAAAAAATCACCAGAAAGGGGATTTAAAATGAAAATTAAAATTTTATTGGTATCATTAATTTTGGTGTTGGCTCTTCTTAGCTCTTGCGGAGTAGTTACACCACCAGAAAGTGCTCACACGCATAGCTTTAAGGATACATATTCAAATGATGCTACGCATCACTGGTATGCTTGTGAGGGATGTAATGAAAAAGAAGGTCTTGAAGAGCACGTTTGGAATGACGGTGTAATTACAATTATCCCCACCAAAGACAGTGACGGTATCAAGACATTCACATGTATGGAATGTGGTAAAAAATCCGCTCAAAAAATCACTTATGAAGATACTCAAGGTGGTGGAGATGTTGGCGGCGGAGATGTTGGCGGTGGTGACGTTGGTGGCGGTGACGTTGAGCTCAACGGCCTGTCATTCTTGAAGTCAACGTTCTATAAAATGGACGATCACCTTCCTAAAACACCTTTGTCACTTGAAGCAGAAATTTACGTTGACCCTAATTTCACAGGTCGCGTAGGTGCTATTTTCGGTAACTATATTGGTGTTAGACAGGACTGGTTGTTTGAAATTTTTGAAAACGGTGTTCCGAGATTCTATTATCACGATGCAGGCGGAAATGTTAAAGACATTAAGTTTACAGAAGTAGACGTTAGAACAGGTGATTGGGTACGCATTGCATTTACATTTGACTATGCAAACCGCGTTATGTCAGTTTATCTCGATGGTGAGCTTGCACAGAGCGTTACTATCACAAATGATTTGGCTGAAGATATTACAACATTTAGATTTATCGTTGGTGGCGACGGCAGAAGTGACAACGGTAACTACTTTAAGGGATATATGAGAAATGTTGCGGCATATTCCGACGTTAGAACTGCAGAAGAAATTGCTAATACTGCGGCAAACGGAATTGATAGCAACGCAGATAATATCCTTGTTCACTATGTTCTCACTCCCGAGAGCGCAGGTAACGACATTAAGGACTTGTCACCTAACGGATTTGATATTTCAAAGGAATGGCTTGATTCTTATGAGTCAGATTTCGATTATGCATACTCTTTTGCGGTAGTTGGTGATACACAGTGGCTTTCTAAATATGCTCCTGCAAAGATGGAGGGTATTTACGATTGGATTCTTGCAAACCAAGAGTCAAAGAAAATTGCTCACGTATTCGGTCTTGGTGACATTACTGAAGACTGGAATACAGCTAACAAGGAGCAGGAATGGATTCGCGCTCAGCAATACATTTCCAAGCTCGACGGTAAGATTTCTTACTCCTTGGTTCGTGGTAACCACGACGAATCAAAATACTTCCTTAAGTATTTTGCAAACGAAACATATATGAGTCAGTTCGACGGCTTTATTGCTGATGGTGACATTAGAAACTCCTATATGTTGATGACTATTGGTCAAACCGATTACTTGTTCATTACATTGGACTTCGGTGTCAGTGATGAAATGATTGAATGGGCTAATGAAGTTATTCTTGCTCATCCTAATCACAAAGTAATTATTACAACACACGGTTATCAGGCATTTAATGAAGACCGTATTGATTATGATAACGTACCAACAAGTGGCGGTATGGGATCACAGAACGACGTTGATACAAACGTTGGTAATAACAACAGAGGTTATAACAACGGTCAGCAGGTTTGGGATAAGTTGATTTCAAAGCATCCCAATATTTTCCTTATTATGTGCGGACATACTCCTTTTGAAGACGTAGTTCTTCTTCAAACTGAAGGTAATCACGGAAACGTTGTAAATCAGATGGTTATCGACGCACAGTGGATGGATCCACAAAAGGGCGGCGTTGGTATGGTGTGTATGCTTTACTTCTCTGAGGACGGAACTCAGATGAAGGTTGAATGGCTTTCTACTGATACGGGTAAGCATTATCAGGAGCACAATCAGTTCGTTCTTGATTTGACAGATTCTCTTAATGCTGATCCTCACGATTTCAAAGATGCTTATAATGAACAGTCACATCATAAGGCATGTGATTGCGGTTATATGTATGATGTAGAGCCTCATACTTTCGACGGTGGCGTTTTGAACGCAGACGGATATATGGTTTACTCTTGTGCGTGCGGCTATCAGAGAATTGCTTCTGCTACAGATGACCCCATAGCTCTTGCACTTCAGGAATTGCTTGAAAAATATTATAACAAGGGTGTTTACTACAGAGAAGTAGCAACTAGCACAGGCACAGTTGATACATTCTTTAATGGAGATAAGTTCTATAGTGCAGATGCTACAGAACTTGGTGCAACTGCAAGTGTAATTAGCTTGAACGATTTCGTTTTGGGTAAATACGGTGATCTTAAACTTGACCTTGGTTGGAACTATTATGAAGGCGTTTACTCCTCTGTAAACGAAAGCACTATTGCAGGCGCTAAATTGTTTGCAGGTGTAAGTGATAGCGTTGACAAGGTAACAGTTGAAGAAATTAATTTCCACGTTGTTATTAAGCTTTGGGCAGGAGAAAATGCTGTTGCTACAGTTAATGTTGGTTTGTATGCTACAACAACATATATTGTAAATCATGCAGCGCCATCAATGACAACATTTACAAAGTCTAACGATAAGGGTATGTGTGTAGTAACCTCTCCTGCACTTGAGGGTTACGTTGCAGAATACGATTACTTTATCCTTAGCACGATTTACGATGATCTTAACAAGACAGTTTACTATTCAACAGTAGCTGTTTGGGATGGTAAGTCAGTAAGCACAAGCTTGCAGGGAAATGGTACTGCTGATGATCCTTTCCTTGTAACAAGCGGTGCAGATCTTGCTTACATTGCAGGTGTTGTTAATGCGGCACCCGAAAGGTCTGCTAATTTCTCAGGCAAATATTTCAAGTTGACACAAAGTATCGATTTGAATGGTCATAATCTTAATATGGGTGAATTTCCTGGTTGGTCTACAAGAAAAGGATTCTATGGATTCTTTGACGGTAACCACTGCACAATTAGAGGTTTGAATAATACCAAGTCATTGTTTGGTACAATTGAACAAGGTTATCTTAAGAATCTTAGTGTTTACGGTAAAGTAAGCGGAAATGATACTGTTGGTGGTATCGTTGGATATGTTGCAAATGGTGGTATTCTTGAAAATCTTACAAACTATGTGACCGTTACAGGTGTAAGTACACTGGGTGGTGTAGTTGCTAATGCAGAAAACCAAGCATCTACAGTTCTCAACTGTGTAAACTACGGTAATGTTACAGGTTCAAGCTACATTATCGCGGGTATTGCAGGTTCTGGTGGACACGATATTAAGAATTGTGTAAACTACGGTAACATTACAAGTACTGCAAGTGACTGTGTTGGTGGTATTGCAGGTTCAACAAAGAACACAGGTAAGATTGAAAATTGCTATAACTACGGTAATATTCAGGCAAGAGGCAAGGCCGCAGGTATTGCAGGTCAGGCAAATAAGCCCATCGTTGGTTGTGTAAACTACGGTAATGTAAACGGTACTTGGGCGCTTGGCGGTGTAATTGGTTTTATAGCTACTGATGCTACAGCGTCTGCTACAAACTGTGTAAACAACGGTAATATTACTGCTACTTCTACAGGTAACGGTGGTATCTTGGGTATCTACTATAACGCTTCCACAGGTACAGGTTCAGTTACACTCACAGGATGTGTAAACAACGGTAGTGTAAAGGGTACTTGGGGTATTGGTGGTATCGCAGGTGATACACTTGGTGAAATTACAGGTTGTGTAAACAACGGTTCAATTAGTGCTCAGGGTGACCTTGGCGGTATCGTTGGTATGTTCTATGGCAAGGCAACTAATAATACAAACAACGGTGACATTGTTGGTTCAAGCGTTTACGTTGGCGGTATTGTTGGACGTCTCTTCGTTACAACATATCTTGATGAAATCAAGACAACTAATACAAATAACGGAACAGTTATAGGCGCTGTATACGGTGATATTATTGGTCAAATTCAACAGTAATACTGGTACTTTAACCCACGGTTTGCTTTAAACGAACCGTGGGTTGAAAGGAATTTTTTATGAAAAAAATACTAACAATAATTTTAGCATTTTTGATGCTTCTTCCTATTGTTGGCTGTGCTAATGGCGGCGAAGTGACTACGACCACAATATATAAAGAAAAGCTTGGTGGATGGTTAATTGAGGTTGGTGAGCCACAGTATACAGAAGGTGTACTTGAAGGACAGATGTGCTTGGATCAGGATACATACAATTTGTATCAGTTTATAGATGGTGAATGGATTTTGATTGGTTGTATCAGAGGAGATTCCGAGGAAGCTCCATCTATTGAAAGCAAAAATGGTGTTTGGTACATTAATGGAAGAAATACAAAGCTTTTTAATGGCTCTCCTGCTAAAATTACCGTTATTGGTGGCTATATACATATCAATAGTGTTGATACGGGTATTATGATAAAAGAAAAAGAGCCCGACACTCCTGATCTTGAATATCTTACTGAAGAAGAATTTTTAGAGCAGCCTGCTATGTTTGGCTCACCTTGGGTAAATAATAATACCCGAATGAAAATTCTTGTTAAGGTGAGAATGGCTCGAGGTACAAAAATTACATTCCTTGGTGACACTAACGTTTACTGTTGGGGTGTTATGGAAACCACGGATAAGGACAATGCTTCTTCAGGTGCGTGGAAGGACACGGGTTGGAATACTTCTTGGACAAATCCCAATGAAAGAACCTATGTAACGACTTATGCTACAGGATATTTTGTTCTTACCGTTGGTAAGCTTGATGCCAACGGCAGGCCCAATCTTAAACTTACAAACGATGAACTTGCAAATATCCACAGTATGTTCAAGATTGAAGGCGTTAAGGCAGAGGATGCTTTAGGTAATATTTTAAACAATGGTTCTGTTAATAATGCTGCTACGAAGGATACAATGGTAAGCGTTGGTCATAGAGGTTGGTACAAAGCTCCTGAAAATACACTTGCGGCTTACCGCGAATCGTATAATCACGGATTTAAGTACGTTGAATGTGACGTTCAGTTTACTAAAGACGGTGTGCCCGTGTTGCTTCACGATGATACGATTGACAGAACGTCAAACGGAAGCGGTACGTTAAGTCAGATGACCTATGCAGAGGTTTCTCAATACGATTTCTCTTATGATGATAATGATACAGTGAACGATTTTTCAGCATACAGGGGCGAAAAAATTCCCACATTTGTTGAATTTATTGCCTTGTGTAAGGAATTGGGACTTCATCCATATATCGAAATCAAGGGAAATATGACCGATGAAGAAGCTAAAGCGTTGATTAAGATCGTAGCTGACGCAGGTATGACCGATAACGTTTCGTGGCTCGGATTTTCAGGTGATGCGTTATCAAAAATCGCTCATAACTGTCCTACTGCGCGAATTGTTTGGGTTATTACAGACACTAACGCAACTAAAATTGCCGCAAACAATATTCCGTTTGCACAGATGAATTTGATGACAGGACAAAACCAGGTTGTTTTTGATATTTGGTATACATTGGCTACTCAAGACGTTGTTGACGTGGTTAAGGAAGCGGGAATTCCTCTTGAGGTTTGGACAGTTAACGATATAAATGCTATTAAGAATTTGCATACATACGTTACAGGTGTAAGCAGTGACTACTACAATGCCAAAGAGGTATTTAAAAACGCAGGTATAGAAAGATAAACACAATATAGTCAAGAAGAAGCTTGGTAACTTCTTGCTTCTTCTTGACAAAATATGTATTTTTGTTATAATAAAGTATATTTGGCATAAAATATATTTTCTTATGAAAAAAATCATACAAAAAGGAGTTTTACGTATGTTGAAATTAAGAAATGAATATCCAAGACCTCATTTTAGAAGAGATGAGTGGTTATCCTTGAACGGAATTTGGGAATTTGAGTTTGACGATAATCACGACGGTGATTTGAGAGGAATTCATAACGGTGATGTTAAGCTTTCAAAAGAGATTAACGTTCCTTTTACATATCAGTATCCTGAAAGTGGAATTGGTGATAAGTCATTCCACGATACCTTATGGTATAGAAAGAGCTTTGTTTATGATAAATTAGACAAAGACGTTATTTTGGGCTTTAATGCAAGTGACTATATTACAACGGTTTGGGTAAACGGATATTTTGCAACATCACACCAAGGTGGTTTTGCGCCATTTACTGTTGATATTACAAAACTTGTTAAAGAGGGTGAAAATACCATCGTAGTTAAATGCTATGACCCGGCAGACCCCACTATTCCAAGAGGAAAACAATATTGGGGTGAAGGCACTTGGGCGTGCTGGTATACTCCTAATAGCGGTATTTGGCAGAGCGTTTGGCTTGATTTTGTTGGCAAGGATTCTATTGACGACTTTTCAATCACTCCCGATATTGATACAAATTCCTTCAGTGGTGAAATAAAGCTTAGAAATGCGCTTGCGGATTTGATTGAAATTAAGGTTTATTACGATAATAAGCTTGTTAAACGTCAAATGTTCTCTCCTGACGGAAAGTATACTCGATATAGTGTAAATTTGATGGAGCTTAACTTTGTTGATGAGATTACCTATTGGACCCCTGAGCATCCGAATCTTTTCTATGTTGATTTTAATTTGTATAAGGATGGTGCCCTTCTTGATACTGTACATACGAGATTTGGAATGAGAAAAATTAGTACGCAGGACGGTAGAGTTTGGCTCAATAATAAGCCACTTTATCAACGCTTAATTTTGGATCAGGGTTATTGGAAGAATTCCGGACTTACTGCTCCGAGCATTGAAGAAATCAAAAAAGATGTTCAGTTAACTAAGGAAATGGGCTTTAACGGTGCAAGAAAGCATCAAAAATTTGAAGATCCATACTATTATTACTATGCAGACGAGCTTGGACTCCTTACTTGGTGTGAAATGCCATCATCATATAATTTCAATTCCGATGAAGTAGCTTACGTTACTAAGGAATGGCAGGAAATTGTTAATACAGCAAAGAAATTCTCATCTATTATCACTTATGTTCCAATTAATGAATCTTGGGGTGTTAGAAAGATACTTAACAATCGTGAGCAGCAGAACTTTGCTTCCTCTTTGTACTATTTAACAAAGTCAATCGACCCATCAAGACTTATTTCCACAAACGACGGTTGGGAAAATATGTCCGATAGTGATATCTTGGCTATTCATGATTACTCGAGCTTGGGTGCAGAATTAAAGGGCAGATATAACGAAAGTACTTACGACGACACTTTCCAAAGCTTCAGAAGAGTTCTTGCAAATGATAATCCTTATCTTGGACAACCCGTATTATTTACAGAGTTTGGTGGAATTATGTTTGAAAAGGATCAAAAGGACGATAACTGGGGATATAACTCTGCCGCTAAAAATGATGACGAGTTCTTTAACAGATTGAAGGAGCTTGTTGATGGTATTTATGAATGTGACTTCCAAGGCTTCTGCTATACACAGCTTACAGATGTTCAGCAGGAAATGAACGGCCTTTTGGATAACGAGCACAATCTCAAGGTTGATCCTGCTAAGGTTAGAGAAATTTTAGTTAGATAATATGAGAAGAATATTAATTATTTGTTTTGTATTCATAATGATTTTGACCTCCTGCAAGCCAGAGGAGTCACCCCAAAAGAATCATTTGATTGAACATGAGGATTATATTGACCTTACTTCAAACTATGACGGTGAGTCTATTGAGTATAACAAATCATTATGGCATATGAATCTTTTGAAGGATGTTCCGTTGCCCGACCCTCATGTTTACGTTGAAAACGATACGTATTATATTGTTGGCACAAGTGATAGAAATCCCGATGCTGTTGATTGCTATGTCACAACCGATTTTGTTAACTATGAGTTGCACAAGGAGATATATAATCCTGTGTTATACGAAGGTTGGGAAGATAGGAAAGAGGCATTGGTTTTTGCGCCTGAAATTTATTGCTTTGACGGTGTATATTATATGTATTACAGTGCAAAGGATATAAATTTGAAGCGCAGAATCAGTGTGGTTGTAGCGGATAATCCTTTAGGACCTTACAAACCCTTGGTTAACGATGAGGTTGACGGTTTGAATAATCCCTTGTTTCATAATGCGGATTATGTAAAAAGAGGACTCGATGCAACTGTTTTTGTGGACGATGATGGTAAAATGTATATGTATTTTACAGTTACACAAACATCACAGAATATAACTGAAGTAAACACTCAGCATATTGTTGGTGTTGAACTTATTTCTCCATATCAGGCAGACTGGTCAACATATAAAGAGTTGGTAATACCCGGTACGGTTAATGCTGAAAGTGAGGAGCAGCTACTTACTTGGGAATTGTATCGCGACAACAAGGTTCAAATTAACGAAGCTCCGTTTATGATTAAAAGCAACGGGAAGTATTATTTAACATACTCAGCAAACGGTGCTTGGAATAAGCATTATAACGTGTGCTACGCGGTTTCCGATACTCCTCTTGGTAATTTTGTCAAGCCTTATGAGGAAGGCAAGATATGGACGAATTTGCTTATGGGATTTCCAGGCACAAACGATGAAGAAGCGCTTGTTTATAATCAGTGGAAAGGTTACGCATCGGGAACCGGTCATCATTGCTTTTTCTATGCGGGTGACGAGTTGATGGTTGGATATCACGCGCATCAAAACAGAGATTGGAACTCGAAGGATTATACTCCTCGTTTCTTTGCATTTGATTACGTTTATTTTGATGAAAACGGTGTTCCTTTTGTAAATGGACCTACTTATTCTGTTATCAATTTACCCGAAAGTATAAGTGGATATAAAAATATACTTACTGATGCAGTAATTACGGGCAGTAACATTAAAAACATTCAAAATGTTAATGATAATTATGTAGTTGATTGCTACAATTTAGATTCTAAGGATAACGAGGTGCTTTTAGGCGCGGGTGAATCGTATATTGAAATTGAGTTTGATGATTTTTATGAAATCAAAGGCATTATCGTTTATAATAGCGCGTACTATGATTCTTATATTATAGAAATAGAGTACATTGACTTTGGCAATGGAAATATTATTTATTATCCACAATTTTGCGAAGATTTTTATGTTAATCATGAAAACGAATTTGTGCGCCCTTTGAGTTGCTTTAATTTGGAAATTTTAAAGACCTTTAAAGCGGAAAAGGTAAAAATTGGTTTTAATTTGCCCAATGACGGTGCGATTAACGAGATAGCTATTTTGGGTAAATAATTATGGAGGTGTAGGGATGAAAAAATATCTTTTGTCAAATGTCGGTAGCTTTTATAAAGCTAATTTACATGTTCATACTAACCTTTCCGATGGTGCGATGAGCCCTGAGGAAATAAAAAGAATTTATATGGAAAAAGGATATTCTGTAGTTGCCTTCACCGACCACGAGGTTATGGTTCCGCATCCCGAACTTACTGATGAGCATTTTGTTGCTCTGACATCAACCGAGATAAGCACTAATAATCGAACAGATTGTGATTTTTGCTATGCTAAAACTTACCATTTAAATATTTATTCTCCCGATGAGAACAAAAACTGCTTCAATACCTTTGACAAAAGCAAAATGTGGCTTGAGCATTCGTTTAAGTTTATTACTGAGGAGCAGGAAGCTATACAACACGCGAGAATTTATGATATTTCGGACGTGAATAAAGTAATTCAAATGGCGAATGACGAGGGATGCTTGGTGTCATATAATCACCCTGTGTGGTCCTTGCAGAACTATTCTGATTATGCCGACCTCAAAGGACTTTGGGGGATAGAGCTTTACAACACAGGGTGTGCAAGAAACGGTTATTTTGATACCGCACAACCGTTTGACGATTTGTTAAGAAAGGGAGAAAGAATTTTCCCACTTGCGACTGATGATGCTCATCTTTTGCGTGATTGCTTTGGTGGATTTGTAATGATAAGGGCAGAAAAATTGACCTATAGTGATATTTTTAGAGCACTTAAAAACGGTGATTTTTATGCTTCAACGGGGCCTGAAATTAACGAAATTTCCATTGAGAATGGAGTCGTTACGGTGAAATGTTCGCCTGTTGCATTTGTTGGACTTTCAACTGAAAACAGACATCTTTTTGCTAAGAGAGATGAAGAAAATTTGTTGACTGAGGTTCAGTTTGATATTGGGTGGCACTTGGAGATGGAGAAAATCGGACCGCTTGAACACCAGTATATTCGAATTACTTTGATGGACGAATATGGAAATGTCGCATATAGCAGAGCATATTTTTTAGATGAAATAAAATAAGAATAACCGCAATGTGTTTTTATGGCAAATTGCGGTTATTCTTATATAGGATTAATAAAAAATTATTTTATTTAACAATTTGAAGATTAAAAATTATTAAATATAAATACTTAAATAATTTTTAAAATCATAGACAAGAAATTGAAAATGAACACTTGAAAAAATATAATTTGTGTGATATAATATATTGTTAAAATGTATAATTATGTCTATTAAAGGAGAATAAATATATGAAACTCGGAATTGTTGGTCTTCCAAATGTTGGAAAGAGCACATTGTTTAATGCATTGACAAACGCAGGAGCAGAATCTGCAAACTATCCTTTCTGCACAATAGAGCCCAATGTGGGTATTGTTGCGGTGCCCGATCACCGTCTTGACGTTTTGGCAGAAATGTACAATCCTGAAAAATTCACACCTGCAGTTATTGAATTCGTTGATATTGCAGGTCTTGTTAAGGGTGCATCAAAGGGTGAGGGTCTTGGAAACAAGTTCCTCGATAATATCCGTCAGGTTGATGCTATTGTACACGTTGTTCGTTGCTTTGAAGACGATAATATTATTCACGTTGACGGAAATATAAATCCTATTCGTGACCTTGAAACTATAAATCTTGAGCTTATTTTTTCGGATATGGAAATTCTTGAGCGTCGTATTGACCGAGTTAAGAAGGCAATGAAGGGTGACAAGACACTTGCATCAACCGTTGAACTTCTTGAAAGAATTCATGCTACACTTGAAGAGGGTAAATGTGCTCGTACCATGGAGCTTGATGCAGACGAGCTTGAGCTTCTCGGTGATACGCAGCTTCTTACTATGAAGCCGGTTATTTACGTTGCAAATGTTAGTGAATCGGAAGCTGATCATGAGCCCACGGAAAATGCACTTTACTGCGAGCTTAAAGAATTTGCAACTGCGGAGCACTCCGAAATTATTGCAATCTGCGCACAAATTGAAGCAGAAATCAGTGAGCTTGATGCAGAGGAAAAGAAGATGTTCCTTGACGATATGGGTATTGCGGAAAGTGGTCTTGATCGTCTTATCAAGGCAAGCTATTCCTTGCTTGGACTTATTTCCTATCTCACCGCAGGTCCTAAAGAGGTTCGCGCTTGGACGATTACAAAGGGTATGAGAGCTCCTCAAGCGGCAGGTAAAATCCATAGCGATTTTGAGCGCGGATTTATTCGTGCAGAGGTCGTTGATTTTGACGTTCTTACAAAGCTTGGTTCAATGTCTGCTGTTAAGGATGCGGGTCTTCTTCGTAGCGAAGGTAAGGACTACGTAGTAAAAGACGGAGATATAGTTTTGTTTAGATTTAACGTATAAAAGCAAAAATGCCTGTTGGCTAATAGCCAACAGGCAAAATTTAAAAGATTTTATTCTTTTGAAAGCTTGGCTTCTTCATAGAAAACTGCAGTTGAAACCGATACATAGGGGAATACCCACAAAAGTCCGATACCTGCAAATGCAAATCCGAGCAAGAACCAACCTATGAAGTTGCAGTGAAGCTTGAAGAGTCTCCATCTGTTTCCTTCCATAATTCTTTCACTCTCGTCGAAGCATTCTCTCCATGTGTATTCGGGGTGGTCCTTTCTAATGTAGAATGCCATTGAATAGGAATATCCAAAGTATATACCGGGGAATATGCCGAGCAATGACCACAAAACGATGTTCAATGCATACATGAAACCAATCTGGAAGTTATCAATGATTCCTTTGAATCCATCGAAGAACTTGGATATTCTAATAGCACCGGAGCCTCTTACAAGATCCATATGAAGAGATGAGAGGCCAACGGAGATAGGACCGATGGGAACAAAGATGAACAAAACGTCTACAACGTAAAGAAGGATTTCTGCTGCGAACAAAATCGAGGGGTCCGTGATAACAGAGTTAAGGAATGGGTCGACGAATTTGTTAGAAAGTATAATCAAAGAACCGCTTGTTGCAATTATGATAAGAATCATAAGAGTAGAAATAAACGCGGATTTAAGCCAGTCCTTTCCAAAAATGTTATCGTCAAGCAAGCGACGTGCTTTGGTGCGTATTTGAGCATTTGTAAGATACATTAAGTGCCTCCAAAAAATGATTATAGTTATATACCATAATTGTAATACTTTTTTATTAAATTGTCAAGGTCTTTTTGAATAAATGATAAAACTTTTTAAAATAAAAATGAAATAAACCGAAAGGAATAAAAATATATGAGAATGAGAAAGAAAAAGCACGGTGCGGAGCGTATTGAAGCGTGCGCACATTTGCTTATTACACCTAATGAAGAATTTAAAACTGACGTTCAATCTGCCTTTAACGAAAAGAAGCCAATTCATCTTGAAATTGGTTGCGGTAAGGGTAATTTTGCCGTTGGGATGAGTGCACAGCACCACAACGTGAACTTTATCGCGATGGAAAAAATTGCGGACGTTGCTTGCCTTGCTCTTGAAAAAGCGGAAAAGGCAAAGGACGACCGCCCTGACAATCTCCGCTTCATCATTGGTGATGCTAAAAATCTTATTGAATATTTTCCCGAGCATAGTGTGGACTGCATCTATCTCAACTTTAGTGACCCCTGGCCCAAGGCAGGACACGCAAAGCGCCGTCTTACATATCACACATTCCTTGAAATATATAAAACCTTGCTCAAAGAAGGAGGAATGCTCAAACTTAAAACCGATAACGAGGGACTTTTTGACTTCTCACTTGAGGAATTTGAGGCGTTTGGACTTGAATTTGAGTTTGTAACACGCGATTTACACAATTCCGAGAAGAATGAAGGCAACGTTATGACCGAATATGAGAAGAATTTCTCCGATAAAGGTCAGCCCATCTATTCTGCTCACGTTAGATTTTGAGGATTTAAGAAATGATTGATAATAAAAAAGAGCCAAACGGTGTTTTGATTGTTAATAAGCCAGAGGGTATAACAAGTCACGATGTGGTTGGCAAAATCAGAAAATTATACGGTACTCGCAAGGTGGGGCACACGGGAACGCTGGACCCACTTGCTACGGGTGTGCTTGTAATTTTGCTCGGACGTGCCGCAAAGGCGGCGGAATACCTTGTTGCTGATAGAAAGACCTATTGTGCAAGATTGACTCTTGGTTTGACAACTGACACAGAGGATATTACAGGCAAGGTGCTTACCGAGTGTGATAATATTCCTTCAACTGAAGAAGTAGTATCCGCTTGCGGTAAGTTTTTAGGAAAAATCAAGCAAATTCCGCCTATGTATAGTGCCTTGAAGGTTGACGGAAAGAAGCTCTATGACCTTGCGCGAGAGGGAATTGAGGTTGAGAGAAAAGCGCGAGATATTGAGATTTTTCGTCTTGATTGCACTCCAACTGGCAAGGCAAACGAGTACGAATTGCTCGTTGAATGCTCGTCGGGAACATATATAAGAACACTTTGCGCAGACATTGGTGCAACGCTCGGTTGCGGTGGAGTGATGAGTGCTTTGCATCGAGTAAAAGCGGGTGGATTTGATATTGAAAATTCGCACACACTTGACGAGCTTGAAGCAATGGGGATTGAAGAAAGATATAGTCTTTTAGCTCCAACCGAATCGCTTTTTGATGAGCTTGAAGCGGTGAAATTACCTGCTTTTTATGAAAAACTCTGCAGAAGCGGATGTGAAATTTATCAAAACAAGATAAAAACAAATCTTGAAGTCGGCGCGCGCGTGAGACTTTACTCTGCAAACGGTGAATTTTTTGCGCTCGGAGAAGTCCGCGAGTATGAAAACGGCACGGCTATTAAGGCAATTAAGACGTTTAGTTTAGAATCATAAAGAGAGGCGGTGCCTCTCTTTATTTCTTTTTAACCCTAAAAATCATTCGTTTTAGGGCTTTTGCATTGAATGGAATTAGTGGATAGAGGTATGAGTGATTACCGTTGAGGGTTTTATTGGAAACGAGGAGGGCAAAGCAAAGTAGGAGTCCTGCAACAAAGCCCCAAAAGTTGAAAAACCACGTCAAAATGAGCAAAATTAGGCGCAGAAATTTGAAAGCATATCCAAGCTCGTAATTTCGTTGCGAGAAGTTTGCAATGGCAACGAATGCGCCATAGACAACTACCTCGGGAATGAGCCATCCGATTTGAATTGAAAAATCTCCTAAAATCAATCCACCGATGACGGAAAGGGAGTTGGAAAGTGTGCCGGGGGTATTCATTGAGGCAAGTCGCAAGCCGTCGATGATAAACTCTGCAAGAAATAATTGCACGATTATAGGTAATCTGCCGTGCTCCTGCGGTAGTACGAATTCAAGCCACGGCGGAACTGCCTCAGGGTTATGAATTGCAATTAACCAAAGCGGCATAAAGAGAAGTGTCATAAAGAAAATTACATATCGAATTATTCTTAAATAACTTCCTGTTAGGGGTGGAAAATAGAAATCGTTTGTGTCCTGCATAAAATCGAAAAGGGATGCAGGCAAAATCATAACTTCGGGAGAATTGTCGCAGATAATCAGAACGTTTCCTTCCATCAACTGAGCCGCGGCGGCATCGGGGCGCTCGGTGGTGCGCACCTTGGGAAAGGGATTATACCATCTGCTTGGAATAAGACATTCAACAAGGGATTGCGTTCCGACGGTGAGTGCTTCAACATTGATAGTTTTTATTTTCTCTTTCAAATCGTTTACGTAATCAAGGTCGGCTTTGTCCTCAATATAGCATACTACAACATCGGTTTTTGAACGAGTCCCAACCGTCATATAGGACATTCTTAATTTTGGATCCCGAATTCTTCGACGAATAAGGGCGGTGTTGAAAATTAGAGTTTCAACAAATCCGTCGCGCGCGCCCTTGATAACTCGGTCGTTTTCGGGCTCTGCAGTTTCGCGTGCAGGATAAGTTCGCGCATCAATGATTATTCCGCGATTTAAAAATGCCGAGCCGAGCATAACAGTTGCACCTGACAATAGCATTTGTGTCATTGTATTAATATCATCGGTCACATCTGCCTCTACATACGGCAGATTGTGAAATAGAAAATCCTGCGCGCTCCTGTCCGTGCGCTCACCAAGAGATTTGAGGGAAAGAAAATGCACCATCATTTTTTGCATAACGGCATCCTTTACAAATCCGTCAATAAAGTATAAGGTAAGCTCGTCCTCACCGATAATAAGCGTCTTTTTAAGTATATCAAAATTTTCACGTACCGACAAAATTGAATCGAGTGTAGATACGTTTTCTCTATAATCGTTTGATAATTTATTCATATTGTAACCTTTCATTTTTTTATCATTAGTATTGACAATATTTTGAAACGATATAAAGATTTTTCAAATTTTGATTTGTCGAGTAGTTAGTTAAGTAAAAATTTTCGCTTTTTTGAAAAAAAGCTCGCAAAAAACTTTTATAGGTGGGTAATAATTTAGACCGCGCAATGCGCGTGACTCACTTCTTCGCGCTCGTCACAAATGTTTCTTTGTTTTCGAGAAAACAATGAAACTGCGCTTTGCTACTCTGCACATAGCCGTTTTAATAGCAAAATGTCTAAGAACAATCTTCGTAGGGGAGCACTCCGTGCGCCCGCATTATATCAACGGGAGGGAAGACCCCTCCCCTACAGATATAAACTGTTTTGATAACAAAATGGCTACGTTGGGCATTAGCAAATCACAGATTTTCGAACTGCCTGCCAACAGTGAGAAAATCGTTATGTAATGTTTGATTTCAATCAAACATTACGATTTGCGCGGATTAATTTAATACCCACGATTAAAAAGTTTTTGGTTCTTTTTTCAAAAAGAACGAAAATCTTTACTTAACTAACTCCCCGATAAATCCCAATTTAACTTACAAATCAACTCAACTAACTTATATATTTACATACAGAAAGGAAGTGTTACTATTGGCTAAAAAACACAACACTGAAAATTCAGAAAATGTTGAAAAGATAAAAGCCCCCGTGCACAATCGCAAAAAGGGTGGCAAAAGAAAACAGGCATCCAAGCAAAAGGTGAGAGAAAAACTCGCAAAACTCCAAAATGAAGTTTTGGAAAGCATTGAAAAGAACCCTAAAAAGGTTAAAGAAAAAGAAGTGAATAAAAAGGTTGAAAGCAAACCTAAAAACGAGAAAAAAACACAGAAAAAGCAGAAAAATGATCATTTTGGCAAAAAGGAAAAGAAGCGTGAATTCATCCCCACTATTGTTAAAAATCCTTCTGCAAAGGTGCGTATAATTCCTCTTGGTGGACTTAACGAGGTAGGTAAGAATATCACCGCCATCGAGTGCGGAGATGACATCATTGTTATTGATTGTGGATTCGGTTTTCCAGATGAGGATATGCTCGGAATTGATCTTGTAATTCCTGATTTTACCTATCTTCGTGATAATGCGGATAAGGTACGCGCAATCGTTCTAACTCACGGACACGAGGACCATATTGGCGGTATTCCTTATCTTCTTCGAGAGGTGAACGTGCCCGTTTACGGTACGCTTTTAACACTCGGTATTATTAAAAACAAGCTACTTGAACACAAATTGCCCTTTAATGCGGATTTAAAGGTGGTTAGCGCAGGTGAGACTGTGAAAATTGGTTCTAATTTTGCGGTTGAATTTATTCACGTTAACCACTCCATTGCAGACGCGTGCGCGCTTTCTATTGATACGCCTGTTGGCAAGATTTTCCATACAGGTGACTTCAAGCTCGACCTCACCCCAATTGACGGAGAGGTAATGGACATCACGCGCCTTGGTGAGCTTGGAAAAGAGGGGATTGAGCTTCTTATGTGCGAAAGCACTAATGCTGAGCGCGTTGGCTTTACACCGAGTGAGCGCAAGGTTGGAAAATCACTTGAATATATTTTCTCAACTCAAAAGGATAAGAGAATTGTTATCGCAACCTTCTCATCGAATGTTCATCGAGTTCAGCAGGTTATTGATACAAGTGCGCGACACGGAAGAAAGGTTGCCATCACGGGACGCAGTATGCTGAATGTAATCGGTGCTGCTACCGAACTTGGTTATATGAATATTCCCGAAGGTGTTTTGATTGATATTTCTGAAATCAAGAGATATCGTCCGGATCAATTAACGATTGTAACAACCGGTTCACAGGGAGAACCGATGAGTGCGCTTTACAGAATGGCGTTTTCCGATCACCGAGAGGTGAGCATCGGCAGAAACGACGTGGTAATTCTTTCTTCGAGCCCAATTCCCGGCAACGAAAAATTGATAAGCAGAATTATCAACGAACTTACTAAAAATGGAGTTACCGTGCTTCACGATGCGCTTGTAAGCGTTCACGTATCAGGACACGCGTGTCAAGAGGAGCTTAAATTGATGCAGGCACTTCTCAAGCCGAGATATTTTATGCCCATTCACGGAGAATACCGTCACCTTAATGCAAATCGTGAGCTTGCGCTTGAAATGGGAATGGACGAGCGAGATATTTTTATCTCCGATATTGGTAAGATTCTTGAATTGGGCGCTTCGGGTGCTAAATTTGTTGGTAGCGTGCCTGCGGGCAAAACACTCGTCAACGGCAATAGTGTTGGTGAAATCGGTAATATAGTGCTTCGTGACAGACGTCATCTTTCACAGGACGGACTTATCGTTGTGGTAGCGGGAGTTGATATTGATGCAAAGCTTCTTATGTCGGGTCCCGACGTAGTTTCTCGCGGATTTGTTTACGTTCGCGAGGCGGAGGAGCTTATGGACGAAATCAAGGAAGTTGCGGAAAAAACTATCGAGGATTATCTTGATCACACTCGCTTTGCAGATAGAACTGCACTTAAGACAAAGTTGAAGGACGACCTTGCAAAATATGTCTATTCCAAAACCAAACGCAGACCAATGATTTTGCCAATTATTATGAACATTTAAGAAAATTGTATAAAAGTGTAGAATAACTATACAATTCACACATTGTTCATAATTTGTTCAAAATGTGATAACAAAATGAATATATAATAACCCTATTAATGCCTATAAAGGAGAGATAAAAAATGGCACAGATTAAACCCACAAACACAAAGAAAAAAATGAGTGGACCTGCTCTTGCCGCTTTGATAGTAACAATAGCTATCTTGTTCGGACTTGTAGTTTCACTTTTGGCTGGTACGGGACTTTTCGTTCGTATCCGCAAGGGCGCATCATCCGAGAACTTCAAGGTTAACGGTTCTATGATGTCCTACTATGCAAACTCTTATTACCAGAACTGGTACTCACAGTATTACTACTACATCATGTTCGGTATGATTAAGTTCGACCCCAATGCTCCTCTTAGCAGCCAGTTAACAACTGATGGTAAGACAACATACTATGATTACTTTGTAAACGGTACAAAGAGCACAGTTTCCACATACCTTAAGTATTGTGAAGAAGCTATGGTTGACCCTGAGGTTAACTACAGTGAGCTTGAAGCAGAGGCTGAAAAGTATGCAAAGGAATCCATCGAATCTCTTAGAGAAGCTGCAAAGACAAATAGCATGAGCCTTAAGGGATATATCCGTCAGTATTTTGGTCAGTACATTAACGTTAATGATCTTAAGAAGGCACTTGTTATCGAACACATCGCTTCCGATTACTATGAAATCGTTCACGGTAGAAAGTTTGACGCGGTTGACGAAGCTCGCGAGGATAAGTATTTTGGTGAACACCTTAACGAATTCATTTCTGCTGAGTATATCATTTTCACACTTTCAAGCACAGTAACTGCTGAAAAGATTGATGAAAAGAAGTATGAAGGCGGCAAGGAAAGTCAGGAATACAAGGATGCTGTAGCTGCTGCTGAAGAAGCTGCTAAGAAGACAAATGACCTTCAGAAGATTGCAGATAAGGAAAAGCTTGATAAGCTTGCAACTGCAAAGACTCTTGAAGAGTTCAAGACAATGTTCCTTGAATTCAACTATGATTCTGCATTCCAGTCCACATATGATACAGCAGTTAAGAACTTTGCTTCCGGTGATAAGCCCTCTACAGAGGAGCTTGAAGCTTACAAGGCAGAGTTGAAGGATAAGGTTATTGCTGCAACTGTTGCAGGCAAGGATGACCTTGATAAAGAAGAATCCACACCTGAAACAACAGCTGATGAAACAGCAACAAAGACAAAGTGGGAAAAAGCTAAGGAAACATTTGCTAAGTCTTTGATTACAGCTCTTAAGAAGGTTATTACAGATAATACAAAGACAGTTACTTACACACTTGAAAATGACCTTGGTAAGTTCCTTTTCGCAGGAGTTAAGGATCAGTACGGTATTGAATACAAGGAAGGCGAAGAAAAGGGAACAAATGCTCCTGTAAACGATCACTTCTTTGACGAAACAGAATATACAGCTGATGCAGATAAGAACATTGGTAAGTATTCAATGTCACTTTATTTCGTAACAGAAGCTGCTCATAGAGATGAATATAGCCTTCGTGATGTTGGACATATTCTCTTCAAGGTTGATTCTTCTGATACAACAGGCACATACTACAAGACTGAAGCTGCTGCTAAGGAAGCTGCTGAAAAGCTTTACGAAGAAATCAAGGCACAGCTTGTTGATGGTAAGATTTCCAAGGAAAAATTCGAAGAATTCGGCAAGAACACACATGACTCCAACGTATTCTATGAAGACGTAGCTAAGGGTCAGATGGTTGCAGAATTCGAGGATTGGCTCTATGCTGCAGAAACAGAAGGTGAAATCGGTCTTGTTAAGACACAGTACGGTTGGCACATTATGTACTACGGCGGTGAAACAGGCGAGCCCGCTTGGAGACCCACTGCTCATGATGGTGCAACAAACGAAGAAATGGATGCTTGGTTCGAAGCACTTACTCACAACGTAACTATCAATGATAGCATCTTTGAAAAGGTTTTCAATAAATAATTAATGAAATAAAAATGGCACGGCTCGTCCGTGCCATTTTGATAGGTGATTTTATGGTACTTGAAAAGAAACAAACCACTATAGCATACCGCTGTCCACATTGTGGCGCGGGTGTTATGAGTATAATTGACGTTTTCACATTATCCGCACCAATGATCAAGCTTAAATGTGATTGCGGTGGAAGTGAAATGACCATAGTAAAGCAGAGTGACGGAAAAATAAGACTTACCGTTCCTTGTATCATTTGTCCTAAGCCACATAGCTTTTTGGTAAGTCCAAAGGTGTTTTTCGGTAAAGAGGAATTCTTCCTTGGGTGTCCTTATTCCGATCTTGACGTGTGCTTCCTTGGAGAAATGGATTACGTTAAGGCAAATCTTGCTAAAAGCGAATTGAAGCTTCTTGAGCTTATGGAGCAGAATGGAATTAGTGACCTTTCTGCTTTCAAGAATGCCAATACCGAGAACGACGACGAGGCGCTTGATTCCGAGCTTACACAAGCGGTAATTTTTGTTCTTTCTGAGCTTGAAGCGGAGAATAAAATATTCTGCAAGTGTGAACGTTCGGGTGAGATAGACGAGGAAAAATACGGCTTTGAGATGCGTGCAAACGATGTTCTTGTTAAGTGTCGCGATTGCGGTGCTAAGAGAGTGATTCCTACGGATAATTCACTTAATACACACGCGTTTTTGGATGCAGATGCCCTTTATCTTGAATAAAATTAGGTCGGTTTCGAAATGGAGCCGACCTTTTCTTTAACATATTTTCTGTTGCATCATAAAATGATATCGAAGCAGGGAAAAATGCCTGCTTACTAAATTGAAACGGAGTATATTTATGAACAACTGCCTTTGCAACATTTTTGACAACGATTATATCTGGCTTCTTATCATTGCGCTTCTTCTGATCACCTGCTGCTGCAACAGATAAGTATAAAAACAATGGGGGGCGCAAGCCCCCTTGATTTGTTCAAATTTTGATTTATCGGGGAAGTTAGTTGAATGAAAATGGTAAAATCCTTTATTCACCTGCCGCGCAAGATTCTTCACTACGCTTACGCTTCGTTCAAGAATGACGCGCGGAACCTTAATTTCACTATATCTCGCGCGACGCACATGGGTGCGTCATCCTCGAGGGAGCCCAAGCGACCGAAGGATCTTGCGCGAAATGCCGATTATAATTATCTCCCCGATAAATCACAATTTATTTGCGATATAAAAGGAGCATTGTGATTCAATGCTCCTTTTGAGATTTATTTAAGTTTTGCGTTAAGGACGCCTGTCATTGCTTTTGTGAAATCCTCGATTGTTTTTGTTCTCCAATCAGTTTCTGTTGGATAGAACAATTCAAGATAATTTTGACGAACAACCTCGGCAGTGGTTTTGTTGGTTGTTGGATACCAATGCTGACGGTTTTCGTCAACTGTGTATTTAAGAGAAAGAATAGAATCGAAGAAACCGTCACCAATTGTACCAAACTCAAAGCAGGTGGAATAAAGAGATTTATCGGAGTTTTTACTCTTGAGTAAACGATAGAAATAGTCGGTTGTGTCACCGTAAGTTACATAGAAATCCTCAGAATCTTGGGCTATAATATAATCATATTGAAGCATTTCCTTGGCTTCTGCTTCGGTTGTCAAATCCTGAACGGAATTGAAAATCACCATGTTGTATCTTGGACCGTAGCCGGAGTGGATATCCACGTGAATGATATTTTCATATTCACCATCGATACAATCTGCAAAAACACCTTTTAAATATGTTGTTGATGCTTCGTCACCGTTGCCGCCGTAATAAACACCTTCTGCATATTCGTATTGACCTGTGAGGAGTGCATCGGAAATTGTGTCTGCACCTGTGAAAATAGCTTCTTTAGCGAGTGAGAGATAAAAACCTACCTCGTGCCAGAATGCGTTGCCCATTTTACCTGTGGGCTGAAGGAATTTATCAACCTTAGGATATTCCTTGTTAGAGGAGAGATCGAATGTGCTCCAATCCTCAATAAAGTTTCTGTTGAGGTCTACGTTGTTTTCGTTATAGCGACGCATATATTTCATACCGTAAGGATTTACGTTAGCTACAATCAAAATACCTGTTTTATCCGTGTCGATGGTGGGATAAATATCCTCAAAGAAGACATCAAGCATAGCGGAGCCGATATAACCCTCAATACCATGAACACCGGTTGTGAGAACGATAAGGTTAGTGTTTTCTTCACTTGCGGGGAGATAGATATTATCTATATAAAGGTTGTCACTCTCATCGATTGCGTGAGTTTTGTGCTCAACTTCAATTCCGCTTTCTTTGAGTTTTTCAACCCTTTGAGCAAGATGAGTACGGACTTCCTCGTATGTGTTATAGAAATACTCACTATATTTATGAGCTTCTGTCTTTGGCTGACGAACTGCCATGAGAACTATGCGAGGACCAACTAAAGTGCAGAGAAGCAAAATTCCTGCAATAATACTTGTGGTAATAATAAATTTTTTAGATGTGAAGAATTTTTTGAGCTTTTCTTTCATATTTTTCTCCTTTATAATAAAGTCAATTAATGGTATCACAAAATCGTAAAAAAGTCAATGGTTGAAGGATAAATAAAAACAAGAATGCGACCCAATCCCGCGCAAAACATTACCGTACGGGAATCAAGATACTATTTGTCACCAAGGCGACAAATAGAACCAAGAATGCTTGCGCATTCTTGCCCATAATTTTTGCTTCGCAAAAAGATGGGTCGATTCCAAGCGCGAGAGAAACAAAAAAACAAAGCACCACTTTTGTGGTGCTTTGCTTTTTTTGGTGACCCGTACGGGAATCGAACCCATGTTACAGCCGTGAAAGGGCCGTGTCTTAACCGCTTGACCAACGGGCCGAAAATGGTAGCGGGAATTGGACTTGAACCCATGACCTATCGGGTATGAACCGATTGCTCTAGCCAACTGAGCTATCCCGCCATATTACCGCACATCTGCGACTTGTTTATTCTACCACAAGTCAATCGATTTGTCAATACCTTTTTTGAAAAAAATTAAACTTTTTTTAAAAAATAAATATTTTTACAAATTATCCACGTGTGCAAGAAAAAACACTTGCTATTATTAATAAAATATGATAAAATATATTTAATATGAGGTTGGGTACTCATAAATCTAAAAGGATTGGAAAAATTATGGATAAGATTTTAATTGGAATACTTATTTTTGCATTGATTATTGGTGCAGCGTGTGGTACTTTTTATTTATTGAACGAAAAAAATTATGACAATATGATTGAATACATAGAAACCTTTAAGGTGGAATCGGGAAATCAGTTAATACCTCAAAAAGATGATATTGGTAACTGGTATTTCACAACCGACGATGACCTCAAGGTGCTTCATCTTACAGACGTACATATCACAGGTGGTTTTGCTAATGCGGAACAGGATAAAATGGCAATCAATGCCGTTGCGGCAATGGTTGTGGCAGAGAATCCCGATCTTGTTATCGTAACCGGTGACATTTCCTTTGCAATTCCCAATACGGGTACAATAAATAATACATATGCTCATAATATGTTTATTCGTTTGATGGAAAACTTGGGTGTTTATTGGACGGTTACGTTCGGTAATCACGATGACGAGGCATTTAACTATAAAAGACGTCAAGCTGTTGCGGATATGTATGCAAACGAGGATTTAAAATATTGCTTGTTTGAGCAATCCCCTGAAAACGTGTCGGGAATTGGCAACCACGTTATCAATGTGAAAAATACTGCAGGTGAAGTAACTCAATCCCTTATTATGATTGATTCACACGCATATATTCACAAGGATCTTTTGCTTGGAACAGTTGATGCTATCTTTTGGAATTACGATAATATAAAGCAAGACCAGATTGATTGGTATGAAGGTATTATTGAGCAATACCAACCCAAGAGCAGCTTGTTGTTCTTCCACATTCCGATCAGAGAAGTTAAAAATGCTTATGACGAACATATTGCAAATGGAAGAACAGATACCGAAAACGTTAAGTGGCTTTTCGGTGTTGACGGTGAGGATAGAAGTGACGAAGTAGTTTTTGCATCCCGTCTTGGAGATGATTTGTTTGAAAAAGTACTTGAGCTTGGCAACACAAGAGCAATGTTCTTTGGTCACGATCATTTAAACAATTTTGTGCTTGATTATAAGGGTGTTCTTTTCTCCTATGGATACAGCATTGACTACTCTGCATACAGTGATATCGATAAATCGGGATCGCAGAGAGGTTGCACGGTTTTGACTATAAAATCAAACGGTGAGTTTGGTGTTGAAAATATAGTACACGAAAATTATTATCAGGATAAATACAAGCCCCTTTATGATAAAGAAGAAGTTAGTATGGATCCGTATTATGAACAATAAAGGAGAAAAATTATGGCAAAGTATTATATTGGAATAGACCTTGGTGGAACATTTATCAAGGGCGGAATCGTTAATGAAAGCGGAGAAATTCTTGTTTCTGATAAAACACCTACAGAGGTTGAGAAGGGTGACAAGGGTGTTGCGGCTAACATTGCAAAGCTTGCAAATATGCTTCTTGAAAGGCAGGGACTTACTGTGAATGATGTTGAAGGACTCGGCATCGGTTCACCCGGTATGATTGATTCTGCCAAAGGTAACGTTGTTTATGCAAACAATCTCGGTTGGGAAAATTTCAGAATTTGTGATGAATTGTCACGTCTTCTTGGCGGAATCAAGGTTAAGATAGGTAATGACGCAAACGTTGCAGCTCTTGGTGAGGTTAAATTTGGCGCGGCTCGTAACTATAATAGCGCAGTTATGATCACTCTTGGCACAGGTGTTGGTGGTGGTATCGTTATCGATGGTAAGCTTGTTGAAGGTAATATGGGAGCCGGCGCAGAACTTGGTCATATTGTTATTGTGAAGGGCGGGGAACAGTGTTCTTGTGGCAGAAAGGGATGTTTTGAAGCGTATTCTTCAGCAACGGCTCTTATCCGCGATACAAAAAGAGCAATGGAAGCACATCCTGATTCAAAAATGTGGGAATGTGGTTCGCTTGATATGGTTTGTGGAAAAACCGTGTTCGATTATGCTCCTGTTGATGCTTATGCAAAAGAAGTTGTTGATTCTTACATAGAGCACCTTGCTTGTGGACTTGTAAACTATGCAAATATCTTCCGTCCTGAAGTAATTCTTCTCGGCGGTGGAGTTTGTGCGCAGGGTGATAATCTTATCGTTCCCTTGCAGAAGCTCGTTGATAAGGAAATATACGCAGGTGATAAAGGCCCTCGTGTGCCCATTCTCATCGCAGAGCTTGAAAATAGCGCAGGACTCCTTGGTGCTGCTGCCCTTTTGATGTAAATATTATACGCAAGGCCCCCATATCTATTGGGGGCTTTTCTTGAAAGATAAATTGTGGATTTATCGAGGAGAAGATAGTTAAGAAAAGATTTAGGGGGATTTTGAAAAATCCCCCTATAACCCCAAAACTTTTTAATCGTAGGTGTTGAATTAAGACCGCGCAAATCGTATTGTTTGATTTCAATCAAACAATACATAACGATTTTCTCACTGTTGGCAGGCAGTTCGAAAATCTGTGATTTGCTAATGCCAAACGTTGCCATTTTGCTATCAAAACGGTTATGTGCCGACTTTGTAGGGGGGCACTCCGTGCACCCGCTTATGAACTCAAACTAATTTCATTTTTGGCGGGAGGGAAAACCCCTCCCCTACAGATTTGTGCGTAGCCATTTTGCTATCAAAACGGCTATGTGCAAAGTAGCAATGCGCGGTTTTTGTTGCATCTGTGCAACAAAAACGAGTGTGACGAGCGCGTGTGATTGCGAGTCACGCGCATTGCGCGAAATTTGTTTTCCCCAACGTTTAAAAGTTTTTTGGTTCTTTTTTTCAAAAAAGCGAAAATTTTCACTTAACTAACTTTCCGACAAATCAAAATTTGAACGCGCTTTTAAATTATTCATTATTCATTATTCATTATTCATTATTCATTATTCTTTATTCATTATTCATTATTCTTTATTCCCCCTCTCCGCCCTTAGCTCAGCCCGGATAGAGTACCGGATTCCGATTCCGTTGGTCGTGGGTTCAAATCCCTCAGGGCGGGCCAGAAAAAAGCACGCGAAAGCGTGCTTTTTTCAACGAAATTTGCCCTGCGGGCAAGTGAAATAGCTTTGCTTTGAAATACGCCTGCGGCGCGTGAAATATTCGCTGACGCGAATGTGAGCAAATTTCATTTCACATTGCGACGAAGGAGCAATATTTCACAATGTGTGAAGAACATTATTTCACATTCGACAACGTCGAATATTTCACTTAAAAAAACAAATAAACTTATGATACTATAATAAAACTCCCCAAAACTCCACGTTTTTCCACAATCTTGTTGTTCAAATTCTTCTTTTCGTATGCTAAAATTAAGCCACAAAACAAAAAGGAGATTAAAAATTATGAACACAGACAAAATTTATGCGGAATCCATAGCAAAGGAGTACGCGCCCAAAAACAATTCAAAAATCGTGGCACTTAAAAAGCTTGACGCAAAGGCAAAAATGCCCGCAACCGTATTTACTTATGCATTTGGCATCATTTCGTCACTTGTTGCAGGAACGGGAATGTGCCTTTCAATGCAGGTCATCGGCGGCGGCACAACTTGGATGGTGTTGGGCATTATTATCGGCATTCTCGGATTTATCGGATGCGGTGTGAATTATCCCATCTATAAGAAAATGCTTGAAAAGGGCAAGAAAAAGTACGCATACGATATCGTAAAATTGGCAGAAGAAATCGCTAAACAGTAAAAGAGAAGAGGAGTGCTAAAAATGAACAAGAACGAAAGCAAATATTTCAATACTGCACAAAAATTCGATAAAGCACTCCTTTCCTTGCTTGAGAAAAAGGAGTTTGAGTACATCACAATTCGCGAGATTTGTGAAAAAGCAGGGGTAAATCGATCAACCTTTTACCTTCATTATGAAAACACCTGCGATCTTTTGCGCGAAACGACAGGGTATGTGATTGATAGTTTTTTGTCCTATTTCACTAATGATAGAAAAAGCATATCATTAAACCTTGAAGAGTGCAATATAAACGAGCTGTTTTTCATAACCCCCAAATATATAACGCCGTATCTGACCTTTATCAAAGATAATCGTCAGATATTCAAAACGTCAATCAAGCACCTTGGCACAATGGAGTTTGATAGAGTTTATCAAAAAATGTTCGATAATATATTTAGTCCCGTGCTTTCGAGATTTAAATTTCCCGAAAACGAGCGTGCATACGTTATGAAATTCTACCTTTCGGGCATTACCGCAATCGTTATGGAGTGGCTTGACAACAATTGCGAAGAAAGTATTGAAAACATCACAAAAATAATTATTGATTGTATAATGGGGAAAATAAAAATTGAAAAATAACAAAAAGAGGGCTTGTAAAAGACCCTCCCCTACAAGTTTGTGCGATCTCTCCGACAAATCCCCAATTTTAATCAACAAAAAAACATATTGACAAATATTTAACAATGTGATATAATACATATGCTCATTAAAAATAATATTAATTATTGGAGGAAACAAAAATGAGATTAGAAAACAAAGTTGTAGTAGTAACAGGCGCATCAAGTGGCGTTGGTAGAGAAGTGGCTCTCCGTTTTGCTAAAGAAGGCGCAAAGGTTGTTGCAGTAGCAAGAAGAGCAGAGCGCCTTGCAGCTCTTGAAGAACAGAGCAAGGAATTTGCAGGTGAAATCGTTGCATATGCAGGTGACATTTCTCTTGAAGAAACAAACGAAAAGATGATCGACTTTGCAATCGAAAAGTTCGGCAAGTTCGACGTTCTTGTAAACAACGCAGGTCTTATGGACAACTTCGCTCCTGCCGAAAACCTTGATACAGAGCTTATGGAACGTCTTATGAAGGTTGACGTTTACGGTCCTGCTTGGGCTACAAGAAAGGCAGTTAGAGTATTTATGGAAAACGAAAACGGCGGTAACATCGTAAACATCGCTTCCATCGCAGGCCTTTGCGGTGGTAAGAGTGGATGCGCTTACACAATGGCTAAGCACGCGGTTATCGGTCTTACAAAGAATACAGCATTCAACTATAGACTCAATAAGATTCGTTGCAACGCAATCTGTCCTGCGGGTATCAACACAGAAATGACAGATCCTGCACTTTTCGCAACTGCGGACCAGAAGGGTCTTGGCGCAGCAATGCTCGCAATGCACTTCGGAACAAGAAGCGCAGAAGCATTCGAAATCGCAGACATCGCCCTCTTCCTCGCAAGCGACGAAGCAGCAGTTGTAAGCGGCGCAATCGTAACAGCAGATAGCGGACTTATTAGCTACTAATATATAAAACAAAAAGACCTTTGTGTTACCCAATACAAAGGTCTTTTAATTATTTTCATTATCGGTTCTCCCTAGCAAATAATCGATTGAAACGTTAAAATAGTCTGCAAATTTGATGAGTGTTTCATAATCTGCCTCGCGCTCCATGTTTTCATATCGGCTAATACTATTTTGATTCATATTCAAATCAAGTGCGAGTTTTAATTGTGAAATTTTACGTTCCTTTCGTAATTCCTTTAGTCTAAATCTCATTATTTTGTCCTCTTTTTTGACTTTTTTTGCAAATTGTCTTGACAACATTATACCAAAGTGGTATAATTCAAATATCCCAATTTGGTATATTTAAAAGGAGACTGAAAAAATGGAAGAAAAAGTATTAGTTGACAAACAAAAGGTCGATATGTTTATTATGACCAATCAAAAGTATTTTCCTGCTGAGAAAATGATTTTTTTGAAGGAAAAACTTTATCAAATGGATGAATCAAAGTTTTCATTGGTGTCTTGTATGGAATTTAAAGATCCTACAACCTTGCTTTTGGTATCATTGTTCTTGGGAACATTAGGGGTTGACCGCTTTATGTTAAAAGAAACAGGTATGGGAGTATTAAAACTCTTAACCGGTGGTTTTTGTGGTATTTTAACCATCATTGACTGGTTCTCAATTCAAAAGAAAACCAAAGAAAAGAACTTCAATGATTTGATGTTTATGCTTTGAGAAAAACAAACAAAATAATAAATAGACATATTTTATTAGTTTTTATTATATGTCTATTTATTTTTGCAATAACTTTTTTTAATATTGGGTGTCCGTTTTTATTTGTTTTCAAAATTCCTTGCCCAACTTGTGGTTGCACGAGAGCAATTATTTCATTATTAAAACTAGATACTGAGGGGTACTTATTCTATCAACCATTTGCATTACCATTGCTTGTTGCGACTTTGTTGATGATTCATGTATCTAAATTCAAGAGAAAAAAGGCGATATATTTTTCGGTATTATTTGTATTAATAATAAATTTTGTTTTTTATATTTCCAAATTATTATAGAAAAATCCTTCCCAAACGGGAAGGATTTTTTGTATTCACGCCGCCGCTTTTTCCTCTTTAACGTTCTGCCTTAGCATGTTTTCGATAAAAATGCCATATCCTGCGCAGGGATCGTTAATAAGAACGTGAGTGACCGCCCCGACGAGCTTTCCGTTTTGAATGATGGGCGAACCGCTCATGCCTTGAACAATACCGCCCGTCGCGTTAATTAAGCGCTCGTCGGTGATTTTGATGCTAAAGCACTTGTTTCCGTCCGCGTTGCGATTGATATTTGAAATTTCTATGCTGTATTCGCGCCTGACGTTATCGTCAAGAGTGCATAGAATGGTCGCCTTGCCTTCTTTAAGCTCGTTTTTAAGTCCGATTGAATAGGTTTTTCCTTTGATGGCGTCGGGAATTTCCGCCAATGCACCGAAAACGCCAACCTCTGAATTTTTGTATATCGCACCCACCTTTGACGAGTTAAAATAGCCCTTGAGCTCACCCGGCTCACCCTTTTTGCCCTTTACGATTCCGTTTAAGGTAACACCGAGCACGCTTCCGCTTGTGATTGGAACGAGTTCACCCGTCTCACCATCACAAATTCCGTGTCCAAGACCGCCAAAAACACCGTCGGTAGTAACGTAGGTGAGCGTGCCGATTCCCGCGCCGCTATCCTTGAGCCAAACACCGAGCGTATATTTTTTCTCGTTTTCGGAATATTTTGGTGTGAATTTTAAGCTCATTTCCTTGCCCGCGCGCAAAAACGTGATATTCATCTCACCGCCGCCCGAAACCGCCTCGCTAACGTCCGCATTGCCCGAAATTTTCTTGCCGTTTATTTTGATAATGGTATCATAAAGGCGCAATCCGGCCTTGTAAGCGGGGTTTGACGCTTCGTCCTCAAAACCGACCACACTCACGCCCTCGGTCAAAAATTTGATACCGAAGGGAACACCGCCAACGTAAACCTTAACATCCTCAAGGCGTGAAACCGTCACACTTTTTACGGGAATCGCGCCAAAAAGCTTGTATTGACCCCGCGTTTCACCACTCGTCGAGGTTGCAATCGAGTCCGCCTCAAAGGTTGCACCAAGATAACTCGGAATCTCGTCACCCGAAAAACACGAAACGGTTTTTGGAATTGCCGCATTGTAAAATCCGAGCACCAAAAGAGCCAAAATCACGAAGAAAAGCCCACAAAACGCAATTTTTTGCCCTGTTTTTATATTTTTCATATCGTTTTTTACCTCCCAAGAGAATTTTTTGCAATTTTTTCTTAAAATTTTCAATTCTCCTGTTTATAATTTGCTCAAAATATGATAAAATAAAAGTGTAAAAATTTTGTTTGAATTTCAAATTTTGATTTATCGAATAGTTAGTTAAGTAAAGATTTTCGCTTTTTTGAAAAAAAGCTCGCAAAAAACTTTTAATCGCGGGTTTGTGCTGACTCGACGTAAATTTTCGATAATTTGTTTTTGAACAAATTATCGGTTTTGAAACTTCGTCACACACTTGCACGCAAGCGCGACGTGTGAGCCGAACCTTCAAAACTACGAAAACCACTATTTACATAGTGATTTTCTAAAATTTACTCTGTTAAACTATAGCCGTTTGATAGCAAAACGGCTACACGCAAATTCGTAGGGGGGGCACTCCGTGCACCCGCACCGATATGTTTGATATTTTTTTCATACAATGCTATTTTGATATCCACGCGGCTACGTACTTATTAGCAAATCACAGATTTTGCGAATATATGAGCAAAATCGTTATGTGATGTTTGATTAAAATCAAACATCACGATTTGCGCGGTTTTAATACATTCCCACGATTAAAAAGTTTTTGGTTCTTTTTTCAAAAAGAACGAAAAAATCCTAATTTTAACTAACTTCTCACTAAATTTATTATCCCCATACAATAATATGTAAATTCACGCGAAAGGAGAAGCATATGTCAGAAAATTTTGCCATAGAAAAAACGGAAAATTTAATAACAACGTATATGGAACGCTCCTTGCACGCGTCGTTAAAGGCATATTTTTGCCCCGACGAAACGTGCCACGAGGTAAAAATCGGACGTTTTGTTGCAGATGCTTGTTCTAACGGTGTGATTTATGAAATCCAAACCGCAAAGCTTGGAAACCTTGTCAAAAAATTAAAGTTTTACCTTGAAAACACTGATTATAAAATAATTGTCGTCTGCCCACTTGCCAAAAATCGCAGAATATTTTGGCTTGATAAGGAGTCAGGTGAGATGAAAAAAGCGCCTCGTCTCTCCTCAAAGCACGAAAATCTTGCGAGCGGAATTGCCGATTTGTTTTATTTAAAGGAATTTTTAGGAAACGAAAAGCTTTCGTTTTGCTTTGTGTCCATGGAAATTGACGAAGTGAGACTGCTCGACGGCTACGGAAAACAAAAAAAGATCCGCGCAACGAGTGTAGATCGTGTCGCGGGTGAGATATATTCACTTGATTACATAAATAGCATTGACGATGTCAAAAATGCACTTTTTCCTATCCTGCCCGACGGTGAATTTGATCGCGCAACTTTGTCAAAAGCGTTGAAATTAAACGGAAGAAAGCTTTGGGGCGCGCAAAAGCTCCTTCTTGAAACGGAACTTCTATCCTTACGCAAAGAGGGAAGAAAACTAATTTTTGAAAAAATTTAATTGTTCAAATTTTGATTTGTCGGTGCCTTCTCCAGCGGAGAAGGGGGACCGCGCTTTGCGTGGTGGATGAGGAGAGCAAAGTTTTAACAAATAATCGTCTTTCTCCGCTTAACATCGTTTGTTAACATAAAGAAATTACTTGAAAAATCAAGGTTTTAGTTTTTCGAGAAAGCCGTTAGTCT
>JAZQUS010000044.1:0-25917 GCA_045631445.1 Eubacteriales bacterium | reverse complement strand
AGCCATGTCGTTCTGTGAGCCAAGGAGTTGTTATCAGGTCTTGTCTTCCTAAGACCGCTTGGCCTCCGACTTCCATTATGTTTATCACGAAAACGCGAGAATTCGCGAGAATTTGCGAGAAAATAAAAGAAAATCGGAGGTTCGATTGAACCTCCGATTTTGGTCTGAGTGACAAGACTTGAACTTGCGGCCTCTACCACCCCAACCCCATTATGAACCGGGGTTTTTGGTCGTTTTCGTGGATTATTTCACGTTATCGTCTGCTTTTTGTAGTTATTTTCGCCTTTTTTGTTGATATCTTCGTACTTTCAAAATGTACATTTGGTTCATAGTTGATGCTAATATGTAACAAAACTATGAACTAAAAAACTATGTACTTCACGAATTTTGTAGGACTTTGGTTTGATTATATTATACCACTGTTTTAGCAAATTGTCAAGTAAAATATCGATTTTTGTGAATTAAACGGACAAATAATTTTGCAATCGCTAAAATAAATTATTGACAACAATAGATTTGTATGATATGATTAAGATATAAAATAATAATACTATTTTGAGGTGCAAAATGGCTGTTAGCTATAAGAAACTTTGGAAATTACTAATCGATAGAGACATGAAAAAGAAGGAGCTCGCGCAGCTTGCCGGTATCAGTAATTTTACGATCAGCAAGATGAGTGCGGGGAACAACGTAACGGTTGAAGTGCTTGGCAAGATATGCAAGGCTCTGAACTGCACGCTTGATGATATTATGGAGTTCATTCCTGAAGATGAAGAAAAGGAGGGAAAGGCTAATGACTAATAGAAATTATGAGATATTGAGCGGAAATACGTTAGTTGCTATATGGCAGGATAACAGGTTGACTGTTGTTAATGAAGCTCTTCTTCCTTTGTATTTGAAGAAAATTCAGAATGCAGATCTTTGGCTTGAAACCCGTGCGATCGACAGTCACCGTGCTAACTCGCGTCTTTTGAAGAAGGCGCTGCGCTTGGTAGAGAAGGATGATATTTCTACCGTCATTCATGTTAATGGAGCTACTATAACTGATAACTATTGGATTCGCGAGATTGGCTCAAATTTGACTTATAATGATGTCAAATTTTCAGATGACTATTTCTCTAACCTCGCCTTAAAAGGAAACTACGATAGCTTTAATAAGGCTGCCAATAGCAAGCGTTCTAAGACTCCTGAGTTGACCAACGTAGGAAGCTTTGAAAAGTGCTGGAAGCTTCGCTACGGAAAGTGGTGGATGTATAAAAAGGCTACCCATGATGAAATGTTTTCCGAGTTGTTCGTATACGAGCTTGGAAAAGCACTTGGAATGAATATGGCAGTCTATGAGCGCGGAGAAGGATGTATCAAATCTCTTGATTTTACCGATGGTGCAAGCGTCAATTTTGAACCGGCTTCGACGTTTATGGGCGATAACGAAGATTATTTTGACGTAGTTAAGGCACTCGAAAAGATTTGCCCTAAAGCTATCCCGGATTATATCAGAATGATCTTTATGGATACCATCTGTGCAAACCCCGATAGACACACAAATAACTTCGGACTTTTGCGCGACACAAAAAAAGGAGAACTTATTGGATTCGCGCCGAACTACGATAACAATATGGCGCTGATTTCGCGTGGATATCCATCAAAGCCCGGAGCAAAGGATATGCTGATATCGTTGTTTAACGAACTTATGGAAGAGTATCCAAACTATAAGTCATATATTCCCGAAGTCACCGAAGAGATGGTAAGATCCGTGATTGCAAGGCTGAATATGAAGGTGAAATCACAGGTTATTGTTGATTTGGTTGTGCAAAGATATAATAGTGTTAAAACAAATAAAAGTTAAGAAGTCAATTGATCTGACATGTTCTATTTAGTGCTTGATAAAAGGAGTCCTTATGGAAAAGATTATAACCTATTCCTCTAATGCTTGGAAGAGTATTAATTGGAAAAAACTAAAAGAAATCACGCTACAAGAAACTCATTCGTTTTTAGAAAAAATTGATTGGAAAAATCTATCGTCTTTGCATGTTTTGGGAACACACGATGGTTCTTTAAGCGAAATATATGATCAAAAATATTGTTATTACAATGCTCAGAATAAATGGTTATTAATTCTGGGAATTTCGGATCAAATTAGGATTGCAGAATATATTGCTAAATGTTCAAATAACTTGGAAGAGCTGGATGTTAGGTTTACCGAAATCCAAAGTATTGATCTATCTCATTTTACAAATATAACAAAATTACATTTGTCTCATAATGAGAACTTAACAAATATTGAGGGGTTAGAAAAACAAAGCAAATTGAAAAAGCTTGAATTTAAGGATACCCAAGTCTGCTTATCTCTGAATTTGGATTGGTTTCCAGAATTGAGGTCGTTGAGTGCACGCAATACCAAGATTTCAGAGTTGTGCGGCGAGTCTAAGTCACCAATTGGATATTTGGATTTGGCAAACACAGATGTAGTAAAATCTGATTTTTTATGTAAACTTCCTGCGTTGAAACAATTAAATTTGAGTGGTACAAAAATCACCGATTTTCCAACAGATTTGTTTTTGAGAAAAATTGAGATATTAAACGTAAGTAATACGCAGATAACCAGTATATTTAACACTGTTGCTTGTTCAGAGTTGCGAAACTTTAACATTAGCCATACAAACATTGACTCGTTAGATCAATATCTATTCCCTCCAAATATTCGAACTATTTATTTAAATAATACAAAAATATCAAAATTACCAGACAGCATAGGGAAACTTACAAATCTTCGTAAATTAGTAGTGTCAGATTTGGATTTAGTGGATTTGCCAGATTGGTTGTTAGACTTAAAACTGGAATTTGTCTTTGATAATGGTTATGGAATTAATCTTTCGAATACACGCGTGAAAGATATTAATATGGATGTTTTTTCTCAGCCAAGAAATGTTATAGAAGCTTGGTTTGTTTCGAGAAAAAATGTTTCAAAATCAGAAGAACTTCGGGAAACAAAAGTCGTTTTTTTGGGCGATGGTGGAGCTGGAAAAAGTTTAACAATTCAACGTCTCATTATGGATGGTTGTTGTCCAAATAATTTTGATGGATGCTCAACGCCAGGTATATCTATAACAAGCAGAGACTACAATGTCAATGGTGAAAATATTTTGGTTCATTATTGGGATTTTGGCGGTCAAGAAATTCTCCATTCAATGCATCGAATGTTTTTGACCAAACGAACACTGTATGTTGTTTTAATTAACGCCCGTGACAATACGCAAGATGAACGTGCGAGGTATTGGTTGCATAACGTTAAGAGTTTTGCTAATGATTCGCCGATTATAATGGTTTTGAACCAAATAGATCAGAATCCCTCCGCAACTGTTAATGAAACAGCACTTCAAGATTTATATCCGAATTTGCGTAAAATAATAAAGCTTTCTGCACAAAATGATTCTACCGAACAATTTAATAACAATTTAACTCAGTCTATACTAAACGAAATTTCAAATTTACCATCTGTTCATGAGCCTTTTCTAAACTCTTGGACACTATTGAAAAAAAGACTGCAAAATATGCCACAATATTACATTGATGCAGCAGATTATAATAAAATAAGTGTAGAATGCGGTGTCGATGAAAATGAGGAGATACGAGCGAATTTATTGGATTGGTTTAATGATTTGGGCATTAGTTTTTGCTATAGAGATAGCTCATTATTGTCCAACTATATGATTTTGCGTCCGGATTGGATTACAAATGCAATTTATGTTATTCTGTTCAATGGAAGCGATAAGGTAACTAACGGTGTCATTAAGCACGAGACAATATATAGCATGTTAAATCCCAGTGAGGAGCAAAAAGATGTACTAAAAAGTGTAAAAAATGATATTGTATATACTACAACTGAAGCGGAATATGTATTAGGTGTTATTAGAAAGTTCAAACTGTCATATAGATTGGACGATGAAACTGAATTCATTCCTATGTTGTGCGATCGCAACGAAAAAACTTTTGTTGGAGAGTATGTTAGAGAGCAATATGTTTTAGAATTACATATGGAGTATGATTATTTGCCCAACAATGTGTTGCACCGTTTGATGGTAGAGCTCAGATCTCAGCTTGACATTGAAAATGTATGGCTTACTGGGGCATTCTTTTCTGAATCGTCTCTTGGGTTAAGTGCACTTGTAAAAACTGAAGATAATACACTAAAAATATTTGCCAAGAGCACAAATTCCCTTTATAGTGCTAACACTTATCTTGGATTGATAAAGAATTCTGTGGATAGAATTAATAAACAGTTGGGTCTAGCGGCAACGTGCAAAATTGTATATAAAGAAAACTCAAAATCTGATATATTTGGATATGAGTATTTGTTGGCAAGCTATGAGCATGGAAATAGAGAAATATATTCTGGGGCCTTTAATAAAAATTTGAGTATTGAAAATATCTTAAGACAAAGTGATAGGGATTTAATTGAAAAAAATCAAAAGCTATTAGAGGATGTAATAAATGCCTGCAAATCAATGCAAAACAATAAGATGTATTGGGATGCTAGCGAAGACCAAAGGAATACCTACATAAGGGACATGCTTAGAGCTAAGGATTACTATATTTCGGATCAAACATTTGGAGGAAAATCAGGAACTGGGAAGAATCCAGGAGAATTAGATATCGAAATTAGAGAATCGTCAGATAAGCAATGGGCTATTTATGAAGCTTTGAATATTCATGGAATGAATCAAGCTGATAAGAATAATTTAAATGAGCATTTGAAAAAAGTGTTAAACAACTATAATCCTGTAGGTTGTCCAGTTTTGTTTCTTGTTAGCTATCTTGAATGTAACAAAACTGATTTTAAGGATATATGGTTAAAATATGTAACCCATATTAAAGAATATGCTCCTGATAATTATTCTGTACAAGCTATCAATAATTCAGAAGAAAGTTCATTTTATATACGTACATCAGAATGTGTATATGATTGCGCTGGAATTCCCGCTACTGTATATCATTTGTGCGTTAGATTAGGCGATTAGTCAAAGATAGGAGGGGTATAATGCCTCTCCTAATTATTATCATAGAGTTATATTAAGTTATCAAATGTAATAGCTGCTTGTTTATCAACACTTTCTAGCATATGCACATATATATTAGTTGTTTCAATGCTTGAATGGCCAAGACGAGCGGATATCGTTTTTATGTCGCAACTGTTTGAAAGAAGAAAGGTGGCAGACGTATGTCTAAGACAATGGAATTTGAGATGACGGATACCGCCGAAAGAAATAAACAACTTTCGGAGGCGTCTGCAAGGATGCCTCCTATTTTCTTGAAAAGGAGTATACATAATGAAAATCGCTTTAATTGCACACGATAAGAAAAAGGATGAGATCATTGAGCTTGCAAAGAAATATAAGGATGTGCTTGCAGAGTATGAGCTCTATGCTACGGGCACGACTGGAACTCTCATCATGGGAGAAACCTCTCTCCCGATACATAGAATGAAAAGTGGTCCTCTCGGAGGTGACCAACAGATTGGCGCAATGCTCGCAAACGGTGAGCTGGGCTTAATCATCTTCCTTCGTGATCCGCTTACCGCACAGCCTCATGAGCCTGATGTTTCCGCATTGCTTCGTCTTTGCGACGTTCAGAAGATTCCGCTTGCAACAAATGCAAGTAGCGCAACCATTATGCTTGAATCGTTGAAGAACAAAACATTTCCGATGGCATAAAATTTATCTATTGATTATCATCCCTCGCTTTGCTTTAGAACGAGGGATGATTTTTTGGTAATGCTTTAACATAGCCATCAACGATTGCATTGACAGCGAAAACGGCGAGGACGATTTTAGCGCGTTCCGTAACGTAATGAATGAGATGTACGCCAAGGATATTAGCCGCAAGGTAAGAAGCTCTCACCGCCTTAGAGGTAATGCGGGTGAGCCACTTTCCCAACCGCCATACGGATATATTAAATCCCCCGAGAACAAAAAGAAGTGGATCATTGATCCCGATGCGGCGGAGGTGGTTCAGAGAGTATTTCGTCTTTGTATCGGGGGCAACGGTAATGAAACTATCGCAAGAATTCTCCAAGACGATAAGGTTCTCGTTCCGCAAGTCTATTGGCAGAGTAAGGGATTGCACCGTGGCGGCAAGAAAACACAGCCAAATCCCTACAAGTGGTGCAACTAACGCAATCTAAAAGAAAAAGAGTAGCAAAGCGCTACTCCAAACAACGAAATATAAATGCAGACATAAAAATATCGAGTGTTCCTAACATCAGTTATGAACACTCGATATGGTCTAAGTGACAGGACTTGAACCTGTGGTCTCTACTACCTCAAGGGGTGAATTATTACCACTTTCCGAGTGTTTTCCCCATATATTTGTCAATATATTACCGTATTTGTCAATATATTTCTGCAAATAATGGGATAGCGCTCCACTTTTGTCGCATTCGTGTTCAACTATTGTCACAAGTTGATACAAATAGTTGATACAAAATTAGAGGAACTACCGTATATTTCATCTCTGCATATATTATAACATTTGGTGTTTTAAGAGTCAATATTGAATCAAAATCAATCTTTAATTTTTTATGTATAAAATTAATCACTATAGATTTTGAAGCTATCGGCAAAATAAACGAATGAATATTTTGTAAAAACATATTGATATTTTGCCGATAATGTGGTATAATATTACCGATAGATGCTGGAGGTGATATTATGAACTATATTTCGGTAGCAGAAATTGCAAAAAAATGGGGAGTTTCCGAGCGTGCGGTCAGAAATTATTGTGCTGAAGGCCGTGTTGCGGGAGCAATCCTTGAGGGCAAGACTTGGAAGATTCCCGAGGAGGCAGAAAAGCCTGTTAGAAAGAAAAGGGAAGACGCTTCTAACACTTTGCTCGATATTCTTAAAGTAGAGAAGAAGGCAAAGCTTCACGGCGGAATTTATCATAGAGTTCAAGTCGATTTGACATATAATTCGAATCACATTGAAGGTAGCCGCCTAACTCACGATCAAACGAGATATATTTATGAAACAAATACTATCGGAATTGTTGACGAGGCAGTGCGCGTTGACGATATTATTGAAACTACCAACCACTTCCGTTGCATTGATTTCATTATCGACAAGGCAAATGCGAGCTTGAGTGAAACTGTGATTAAGCAGCTTCATTATTTGCTCAAGAGTGGCACAAGTGATAGCCGCAAGGATTGGTTTGCGGTGGGAGAATACAAGAGATTGCCAAATGAAGTTGGCGGTATGGATACTACGATGCCGGAAGATGTTTCAAAAGAAATCAAATCTCTTTTGACTTGGTATAATGCTCTTGAAAATGTCACTTTTGAGGATATAATCGAATTTCACGTACGATTTGAGAAAATTCACCCCTTCCAAGACGGAAACGGCCGTGTCGGTCGATTGATTATGTTTAAGGAGTGCTTGAAGCATAATGTCGTGCCCTTCATCATCGACGAGAACCATAAGCTCTTCTATTATCGCGGACTCAAGGAATGGACACGCGAGCGTGGATATCTTGTTGACACTTGTCTCTCCGCACAGGACATTTTCAAAACCCGATTGGATTATTATAGAATTAAATATTAACTAAAAGACAAAGCAAGCGAGCACCGAAGTGCTCGCTTGCATTTTTTTACCTTCTTACATACAGAAAGTCGTAAACTGCGTTTTGAAGATGCTCGATTTCAAGCTTTTCCGTGTTGCAGAGTTCAATAAGCTTTGTTGCTCATCAGTAATATCTTCAATGGAGCAGAGAATAGTAATATTATCTTCAATGCTAACAACAGCAATTCCATAGCTTGTACGAGTATGCTTGCCGTTGTAATAAGTGATTTTTGTAAGTACGTATTTGTAGTTCATATTTAACTTCCTTTCAAATTTAAATAAGAACGGGTATGCACGAATTTAGCATACCCATATCAATTTGCAGAGCTCCTGCTATTTTGAGCACATTTGAGAGCTTGGGATCGGAGTCCCCGAGCTCGATATTGCGCAAAGCGTGCTCGCTCATATCCACCAAAACAGAAAGAGCGCAGAGAGAAATTTTGTAATTCTCTCTGCGCTCTCGCATAATTCGACCGAAATGTGCGGTATTCATTATTTTTCACCTCCTTTCTCTTGAATTTTAGGAGCGAGGAGCTGACTTGTTAAGGAAGTGTACTGACGGTTTGTTAAGTTTTTGTTAACTTATATAATATATTACCCATATTTAAATTGTTTTTCTTCAAAAATGTTGAATGTATTAAAAATATTGACAAAATTTGACTTGTGTTGTATAATTTAGGCATAAAATATCAAAGGTGAGTACCTTTCGGACTTGACTTGTAAGACAATATATACAAACAAATGATATAAAGGAGTGCTTAACAGCAATGTTACAATTTCTATTAACAATATGCGATGAGCAATATCACAGTCGAATTGAATACATATATAATGGTTTTCATATAGACATGTTTAGATTTGCAAGAGATAAATTCATTTCTATGAATAGCTATAATCCCGAGCTTGATGCCGAGGATGCTGTGCAAAGAGCATATCTAAGAATAACCAAATACATAAATAAGCTGGAATTTCCAATTCACGATAAAAAGCTTAAATGTTACGTATTTTCGGTAGTTTTGCACGAAGTTTTAAGAATTTCTGAAGAAAATACAAAAAATTTGCCATTTCGTGAAGAAATTTTCTTTGATGACGGGTATAATATTATAGAGGACATCGACATGGGTCTAATGTATGAAGACGTTGTTAAGGCGATTGAAAACCTTGACCCCGTGTACAGCGTTACTTTGCTTCTTAAATATGAGAGGGGTCTTTCACCCAAAGAGATAGCCGAAATGATGGAAATATCTGAAAAGACGGTTTATACTCGACTTTCAAGAGGCAAAAAGATGTTAAGAGATGCTCTGAAAGGAGAATAATATGGATAATAAAACAAATCAGGAGCTCTTCAAACAGGCATTGGTTGAAGGCGTAAGCAGGCGCATTGACCGAGAGTTAGCTGCTTGTGATGAAGAAGTTGTTTTTTCGCGCAGGCATATTAAAAATATGGAACGCATCGTGAGGGGAAAGACACCTAAAAAGCCAATCAATAAGAAGATGGTTGCAATTCTCGTTGCCGCAGCAGTTCTTTTACTTGCAGGTTGTGCTATTATTTACCGTGATGAAATTCGCGAATTTGTTACTGACATCAGAGAATTCTTTGTTAAGATTGATTTTGAAGATGGAGAAAACGAAAGCCGTGTGATAAATGATATTTATGAGCTTACGTATGTGCTTGAGGGTTATGAGTTAGAAACGCAAGTAATCAATAGCATGGTAGTTCAGTACAAATTTACGAATGAATTCGGCGAGTCAGTTAAATTTATACAACAATCAATTGATGCATCAAACTTTTATGTTGATATTGAGAATAGTGATAATGTAATTATTGAAATTGGCGATTATACAGTATATTCGCGACAAACAAACGGTACATATTATTATCTTTGGAATGATGGCAAATATGCTTTGAAATTGAATTCAAAGGAAGAGTTATCTCATGAAACGTTAGAAGCAATTATCAATGGTATAAGAATCAAATAATATATAAAAATACCTCAAAATTTTGATTTTTGAGGTATTTTTTATTTTTTTTGTAAAATTTTGAAGAATTTTGTCGAGAAAATGGGTAGTATATTATAAGGGTATTTATAAAATACTCTAAATTTTATTTTTTAGAGGTGAAAGTTATGAAAAAAACACTCAAATCTACTATCTTGGTAATGTTGTCATTGCTTATGTGCTTGACAAGTATCCCTGTTTGTGCGGCAGAATCAGAAAATCAAATAATGCCGCGTTTGTCCCATATGGATGATGCATCATTTTCTTTTAATGCTACCAGTTCAGTTGGATATATTGCAGCAACATACACAGGATATGATGCAAGCTTTGTTAGTGCAAAATTAACCGTTACGGTTGAAAAGAGATTCCTTTTGGTGTTTTGGAATGAAGTAGGAACATGGACTGCTACATCTACAGACATTGATGGTGTTTTTTATTATGAAATGCCACTTGATGGCAAGGGCACATATTACAGAGCAACGTTTACACTTGAGGTGACAGGAACTGACGGAACCGTTGATGTAATTACTGATACTTTAGAAAGTGCAGTATAATTGAATTTATATTGTTTTAAGCACTCCCGGTGACGTACTAAAAACCCACCGCTGAGCGCCTACGCTCCCGAAGCTGTAATAAAAACACTTTGCCGAGCTTTATACATAATGAACAGTTCCCGATACCGTACTAAAAACATATCGCTGAACGAGCACACATAGCAACTCCGGGCGATGTACTAAAAACACGCCCCTGAGTTGCCCTAAAAAAGATTTTCTGATCAAGAAAAAACAAATAGGCAAGACTGGTTTCGGTCTTGCCTTTAACTTTTGATTTACTTAAAAACCAAATTTAATATATTTCATTAAAAAAGAAGGCGAACGACTCACCATTCACCTTCCAAAAACTTATTCAATTTTTCAATTCAACAAATTTTTATTCACGCTTGCTAAATGGCAAGCTAATCCCTCAAATGCAATTATCTTGTGGTATTGTTCGCACCGAGATTGTTTTCGTAGGATTCTACCATCTTCTTAACCATCTGACCGCCGATAGAACCTGCCTGACGGCTTGTGAGATCACCATTGTAACCGTTAGAGTTAAGTGTTACTCCTACTTCGTTAGCTGCCTGCATCTTGAACTGTTCAAGAGCCTTTTTAGCTGACTTCTTTGCCATAACGTTCTCCATTCTGTCGCCTTGCGCGACTATTTCTGCCCTATTTTTTCGGGCAATCTATATTATCGAGAGGCGTCACAAACAAATTTAATCGAAACGCGCTCTCGATATCCAAAACAATAGTTTAAGTATCAAAACCGCATTTTTAAAATCGTCCGCTTCGCATCTCTGCTATTATTGTGGCTAAAAAAACAAAATATATTAATGGAAAAATTTGTTTTTGTAGATTTGGTAGTTAATATATTTGAAAGAAATAATAGAAAAACGCACCCGAAAAATTATCGGGTGCGTGAAATTTTATTCTGCGTTTGTTAAAAGTGATATTCCATATTCAAGATTTGAAAGGGAAATGGCTCCGCGTGCCTTTGCAACGATGTTTCCTTGTGCGTCAATGAAGAATGTTTGAGGATACGCATTTACGTCGAAAGCAGAAGTCGCGCTTGATTTTGTGTCAAAGTAAACGGGAAAAGTGAATCCTTTTTCTGCTACAAATGATTTTGCAGAAGTGATAGTTTCATAATAACCATCGGTTACGTTTACCATAACAAACTGAACATCGGGATATTTTTCATAAGCGGTTTGAAAATCTGGCATTTCCTGAACACAATAGCCACACCAGGTTGCCCAAAAGTTAAGAACGATTGGCTTTCCTGCAAGGTCGGAAAGTTTAATCTCGTTGCCATCCTTATCGAGAACTGTGAAATTTGGCCCATTCCAGACAGGAGCGGGGGGATTATCTTCTGCGGGATTATCTTCGTTTGGCTCTTGAGAGCTTGTTATCGAGGGTGTGGTTGTGGTGGTTGTAGGCATAGTTTCTATATTGTTTGGCGCGTAACTTGATGCAAGATCGTCATAAAGCGCTTTACAAGAAACTGCAAAAATTAGAGTTGCAATAATTAAAACCAATAGCAAAAATCTTTTTTTCATAAATTTTCCTCCTTAAGAAAAGTATCGTGAAATCATGCCGAAAAGTCCCGTTGTCATAAGAATGCCGAGAATTATGAGCAAAATTCCGCTGATTTTATTGATGATTGAGTAATTTCTTTTGATGAAATTGAAGGCACCCTTGAGTCTATCAATTAGAATTGCGCTTATAAATAAGGGAATACCGAGACCTATTGAGTATGCAAGAAGCATTAAAATTCCCTCTAACATACTTCCTCTGTTTGCTGCAAGCATCAAGGCAGAGCCGAGAAATGCACCAACACATGGAGTCCAACCTATTGAAAATACAACACCGAAAAGAATTGAAGAAAAGAATCCAAGTTCTTTTTTGTTTTCGAAGGTGCTACCCTTGAAGATTTTGAGATTGAAAAGACCAAGGAAGCTAAGTCCAAAGAAAATGACCACAAGTCCGGTGATGATGTTAATCAATGTGTTGTATTTGTTTAAAAATCCGCCAATTACACCTGCAAGCGCGCCCATAGAAACAAAGAGAGTGGTGAAGCCGAGAATAAAACCGAGCGCATTTTTTATTACCTTTTTAATGTTCCGTTCGCCGTTGCCTGCAAAATATGAAAAGTATATTGGGAGCATAGGCAAAAGGCAAGGTGATGTGAAGGTGATAAAGCCCTCTAAAAAAGATATAAAGTATTGCATAAAAGCTCCTTTCATAGTTTGAATTTTTATTCACATTTTTATTATATCATATTTTTTTGCATTTGTCTGCATTTTTAGATGATTTTTGTATTAATATATTTTTTGAAAAGTCAAGAGTTATTTTTGAATTTTATGGTAAAAAAATAAATTTTGTGATATAATCACAAAACGAGAGGACGGGCCGAGAGTATATCGGCTCGTTTTTTTGTTGAAAGTAACTAAAAAATTGTGCAGAAGCAGAGGCGGCATTAAATGACGTCTCTGATTCTGCACAATTTTATTTATTTTATGATACCTTTGATAGCTCGTATTGAAATAGTTCCTCGCTGGTGGCATAGCCAAAAATCTCTCTCGGATATGCATTTACCCAATCTTGCACACGTTGAATGTCCTTTTTTGAATACTTTGATATATCGCTTCCTTTAGGGATTCGACGTCTGATCTCACGGTTCATTCGTTCGTTGCTGCCGCGTTCCCACGAACTATACGGATGACAATAATACATTTTTGTTCTTTGACCTCTATATATCGACTTTTCCATTCCTTTACAATCAGCGAATTCGGATCCGTTATCAACTGTTATTGTTTTAAAGATTTCTTTAAATCGTTTACCATGTCTTTTTTCGAGCTTATTTAAAAAACGCACAACGTTCTTTGCAGATTGACTCTCCATAGGATGCAGGATCTCTCTCCTGGTCTTACGTTCCGTAAGGACCAAGATAACAGATTTTCCTTTTCCACACACGCAGTCCATTTCCCAATGTCCAAATTCTTCGCGTTGGTTTATGTATTCCGGGCGTTCTTCTATACTTGCTCCTCTTGGTGCTTTACTTGCTCTTGTTTTTTCATATTTCTTTTTACGTTCCTTTATATGCTCCATTGTCAAATGCGGAAAAAGCCCCATTCTGATATATCTATAAAGCGTAGTTTTAGATATACTAGTATAGGGCAAATTTTGCTTTTTGATTTCTCCAAGCGCAGCGCAAGGAGAGATCTTATCCTCAAGAACTCTTTTTTCTATATATTCGATAAGCTCATAATCACAAGCTATTTTCAATTCAGGACCTTTGCCGGTTAAATTATATTCATATTTTGTTTGTGCTTTATCCGGGCTATACGTGTCGTGTTCTACAAGATATGTATCCAATCTTGTATATCTGCCACGTTTGAGCTCATTATAGACGGTCTGAAATGTCACACCGAGAGCTTCAGCTATTTTCTTTTTAGATACATTTGCTTTCAACAACGCTTCAATTTGAAGACGTTGCGTCCAGGTTAAGCATTTAGATCCTTTTGTTTTCATAATGGATATACTCCTTTTTGGGCTATGCGCCATATATTTCTATGATCGGTACGGTGGAAGGAGTCGCGGCGACCAGCTCCTCGCTTTTGGTCGTCCGCGAGCTTTCCTTTCCACCGTTATATCCGATATTGTTCACTATGGAATTTATAAAATTGTGCGTGGCTTATGTGCCATTTAAAAAGTTAGTTGATGTTCGGACTTTTAACCAGTTCCTTTGGATGACGTTGCACAAGAGTCGAAACATCACACCGTACAGGCCTTAATCCGACTTATTTTTTAACATATCCAGTGTTCTATGTCAATCTCGGGGAAGATAAGGCAATAAAATTTTCAAGTTATCGAAAGATAGTTATCCACTTTATAGATGGCTGGTTATCGTTTATCAAAAATATTTTTAAAAATTTCGTTTGTTTAGTTTACTAATTTTAGTTAGATATTTAGACACACTTTATATCTCGCCATCTTATTTGTTTGTTTTCAAATTTTGAAAAATTTTTTTGCCCACTCGTTGACATAGCCCCCTGGCTATGTTCTTTTTTTGTCGGGATCAAGGCATATACGGTATGAGTAATTCTCAGGCTCTTTGACAACATAATCCAACCACAAGGTTAAAGTCCTTTGAAGATGTCTCCGACGGGGGATATGGGGCATACCGGTATAAGTGGTGGTTGGTGCGTTGTTTTAGAATATGGCGAAATTTATCACTGAGCTAACGGTATCGGGCAGAAAGGAGTAAATAACCTCTAATGCGGGTATGAAAGGAGTTGAATTTGGTGCGACTCTATCTTGATAAAAAAGAAGTCTCTGTACTTAAGGCAGCTCTTGAGGCACACGTCGAAAATCGTCCTCAAGAAGCGCAGGCGGTGCAGAAACTTCTGAACAAGATTGATGACTGTCTTGAACTCCAAGTTAGTCAGAAGCCGAAATTTGAACGCAAGTTCTAAAAAACGGCTGAATTTATCCCGGGTGTATCGCCCATCCGGGTATCTTCAATATACACCATTTTTCAACTTTTTTCAAGGACTTTCCGTCAAATTCTTAAACTTTGGCGGCTTGCACAATTTTAATTTTCACTAGATGAACAACTTTTTTATTTATTTTGCACAAAGGAGTATAATTATGAAATTACTATTTATCCCCGATCTAATTAAAATTGATGAGGGATTTTATTTAGAAGGAAACTCAATAACAGAAATAATTGACAAACTTGAAGAAGAATGTCCTATAAATTGTGATTTGGCTGTAATCCAAATCATAAACGAATCTGAAAGAGATTTTCTTGGGATTTTACGATTAGAAGAAAATTGCAAACCCAAGTGGCTTTTATAACAAACCGTAAAAAATATAAATATGATTAAGCCGGAGGTAACAAAATGAAGATACGCGATTTTGTCGATTTAATGGACGAAAAAGAAAATATTTGCATAGAAGATCTTGATAAAACAGTTGACGATATGGAACTGTACTGCGGTGCAGTCGGTGATCTGAAGCAAAATGATCCAATTATGGATATGGAAGTAATTGGCATAGTTGCTGTAAACGACCTGATCTGCGCTGCAGTTCGCAAAGCCACATAAAAAACCAACTTGTCCAGGGAAGGAGAAATGATATATGAAATTGTATGAAATATACAAACGCAAAAATGAAATAAGCAACTGGCAACTGGCCAAAGTGACCTCATCTTTTATAATTAAAGAATTAATTATCAGAAGATTGCGCAAACAAGGATATTTTGTAGAAGTCGATCACAAAAAAGATAAAACTCACCAATACACAACCTCATACTATCCAATTCTTAAATAAGAACAGCCCCGGGCAGAAGCTCGGGGCTTGACTTTTTTCTTCCTCTGTGGTATAGTGTGAAGGAAAGAGGGTGACTTTTATGAGTTCTTGTGTTAAATGTGGTAGATATACTAACCAAATGTTTTGCGATTATTGTAAACAAGAAATACAAAAAGAAATCGAAAAAACAAATTTAAATAAATTCCACAAAAAATACGACAATCAAAAAGTATGGAAATGTGAAAACGGAATAAACGTTAGAAGTCAAGGCGAACGTACAATAGCAGACTTTTTATTTACAAACAATATTCCTTTTGAATACGAAGTCGAATGTAGATACGGTGAATACAACCCCGTCACTCACGAAACAATAGGTAAATTTATTGTACCCGATTTCTATATAAAAGGTCCTGTGTATTTCAAAGGACACTTACTCCAAGAAGTATATATTGAATTCTGGGGAAGAACTAACAAAGATTATTTAGAAAAAAAGGAAAACAAAACAAAAGTATATAAAGCTCACAAAGCAACATTAATAAATATATATCCCAATGATTTATATGATTACAAAGAAACACTCACATATAAACTAATTTATTTTTATCCAAATCAAATCAACTATTAAAAAAGCACCCTCTAGCTGAGGGTGCTTTGTAATTATTTACGATAATCTAGAGGAAAAATTTTCCTTCCTACTCTAACTTTTGAATGTATATCATATCTTGCACGCGAAAAATCTCTTCTTGAAGAAAAATTTCCTCGTTCAGCATAACCAATAACCAAATTATCAGCATTCACACGACGTTGTATAATATTATTAAAACGATTTCGCGCTGAATTCGAAATATTATTAATTTTTTTCATTTTAAACCTCCAATTTATAAATTAAATTCTTTCTTATTTATCCATTTATTAAAACGGTTTTTCTTTTTGAATTGCTTTTTAATATAGCGTTGACGTTTCTTTTCGTACTTGTGCTTATATTTGTCCTCAATACGCTTTTTTAAAGACATCATTTCATCATAATTGTGAAGATCTCTATAACTCTGATTTTCCGGCTTTGCTAAACGTTGTTCTTCAGGGCTATTATGATAATACTGATAGCCAAAACGTTTACGAGCAATTTTATTATATTTCTTATGAGCTTTCCTAATGACTTTTTCATCAAACTTTGTGTTTAAATCGTTTGCTAACTGTAATTTAGCATATTTAACCTTATCAAAACAAAGTTTTCCATTATGAATATAATAAATTCCCATCTCAAACAATTTAGCAAATCTCTTTCGCTCTTCAATGTCTTCTTTAGTACGTTTATATATTAACTCTAGTTCTTTTTCTTTAATAGCTCGAGTATTATCATTATAATTCAAAGCGTGATTAACATTATTGTTATGCTCAGACTTATTATTTGTATTATAAGTACTGTTATTATTGTTAATATGCTGTACAGGCGAATATCCACCTGCATCAGCAATAATTTTAACTATATTTTCTTCATGATGTGTCTCTCTAATATTTTCTAACCTTCCACTTACTGAATCAACTGAATCACCACTAACTGAATGACGTACTGAATTATAATTAGCTCTTGGGCCAGTTAAACCAATCATAGTATCATTGTAACGTTTCATAATTTACACTCCTTTATTATGAATTAAATTTTGTAATTTTATATTTCGGCTTTGCTTTTTTACCATATTTTTGATTGAATTCACGACGATTATGTTTTTTAAAATAAAGCAAATCATTATACGTTCTTTTAGCATATCTAATTGCATCTCTACGCTTATGAAACAATTTTCCAGAAACTGTTGTAAATAAACCATGTTTTTTTTCAACATAATTTACAACTTCATAACGAGGATCAGATGTAAAATAATCTTTGATATCTTCAAAGAATTCTTTTATATTTTCTGAAATAGATACTTTTTCATCATCTTCGACCGTTCTATTAAATAACTCGCTTTCAAGCATTCTCTTTTTTTTCTCTTCCCAATATCTGCGTCGCATTACAATGGGATTAGGCATCCCAGTGGGAGTAGGCATCCCTACTTTATATTTTTTCTTTTTCATATAAAATCACCTTAATTTCTCAAAGCGCGCTTTTTACACCCTTTCGAATGATATATTTGTTGTCGAAGGCTCAATGGAAGATCTTCGTTTAAATAAAGTACTTCCGGATGAGCTTTATACGGTTCTGCCTGAGATAGAGTACCGCCGGCGTTTTTTCTGCGCCAAGGCGGATGCCCGGTATATGAACGTTCACTCTCTGGATGTTTTGCTCGCGTTGTTACCACCAAAGAGGCACCCTCGGCTGGAAAATGTGATTTCCACGAAGGTGGAAAATAACCGGTTTTGTCGCGCACATGCGCTGTTTTTGACTTTTTCATAGTTTGTTCATTCCTTTACCTTAAATTTTGCACCGCAATTTGAACAATATTTGCCACTATACATACTATAGTTACCGCATTTTTTACACTCATATAAATAAGGTTGATGCTGATTAAAAAAAATACTTTTATGTACAATTAAATCAGCTTCTTTTACCATATTGTCAGTAGATAAAAAATATTCGCAAATTACAGCATTAGCAAATGGCAAGCCAACTTCAACAGCCCAACTATCACAACACTTTTGATGTATACAATTGTCACAATGACGTTTTAAAGTAAAGTTCGAAAAATTATTTTTTCTCTCAATTGCATGTTCTTTAGGACAAATAGGCCTGCCCATTGTTTGATTAAGAATTCTATTTTCACAAGAGCAAATAAATACATATTGCAGTTTGCCATCTGATAATATATCAAAATGTTTTATTTTTGAATATTCCGGAAAGCACGCACCTGAATTATCTATAATTGAATTAAGTTTCTCGTACTTTTTTCTACCTTTAGAAGCAAACAACATATTAATTAATTCCTTTCATTTTACAAATATCATTTTGGAAAAAGCTATTTTGTTTAGCTGTTTCGCGTTGTGTAGCAAGAGAGCCGGCATAAGTGATGAAATCATCAATATACATTGTGTTCGGCTCATACGTTTCAAATACTGAATTCAAACAGTCCGTTCTATACACATTAGAACGGTCTTTTTTAGTTAAGATGTGCCATTTATCAATTTTGATCTCGCCCTCGAGGTTGCCGCTTTGTATCTCCAAGTAAAGCGTTTGCTTTCCAAACAATCCATTTTGTTTATCATAATAATTATTTATTTTAGCAACTATATTTTTTGCTATATAGACGAACAACGTCATATCGGAACGGTTGACGATATATACGGAATAGAAATCATCCCACTTGTTTTTTATCCATTCAAAAACACCCTGGAATATCCAATAAGGAGAGAAGAACGGCAGCACCGGTTCAAGATTGCCCTTATCCGCTATATAGATAACCTCTCCGAGTTCTCGACCGCCTGCGCCCCACGCTTCAGGACGTTGCAGGTCGCAAATAATACGAATAAAGACCTTGTTATCAACAATAGCAGCGTGACGGCACATCATAAGGCAGGCATTGAACAAATCATTCTTTTGGTTCGTTTCATCATCCTTAATTTTTTGCTCTTTAAGCTCAAGAGCGTTTTTACGTTCCTTATCGATTTCGGTAACAACGTAAACACCCGGGGAAAGCTTCAGAGTGTGCTGCAGCTTTCTACCAAGACGAAGCATATCAAAATCTATAATATGTGAATGCTGCTGATGAGCTTCAATAAGCTTTGGCTCACGGTGGAAGAAATCACTGTTCCTAATCGGGAAATTGCCTATATCGTCAATAATGGAATCAACTCTGATAGAGTAATTCGAGAATATCAACGTTGTTTGCACCGTAAACAGCATATACGCTTGAGCGTAAGCAACGAGCGCGTCGAATAACGTTGAAATTTTAAGCTCATCGTTATAGGTCATAGCATAATGCTCAACATCATATCCACAGGTAATATCTCTCATGCCGGGATAACGCAGAAGGAGCTCCTTGTATTCATCAAGTGAATATTTATTGAATAGATACGCGAAATTTTGCTCTCTACCGCGCACCCATTTTTCACAGCTCTCAAGATCCACTACCTTGCGATCATCAATCTGCTTTTTTAATCGATCCCTAAACACTTGCCAAGGGAAATTGGGAAACATAAGATCCTTTTCAAGCATAATCTTATATGCCTGATCGTACATCTCTATTTCAGCCGAGCGCGCCATAGCGGTTATGAGCTGCGTTTTTCCCGTTCCCATCGCGCCATATACAACTGTCACGATTCCGCGTTCGCGGAGAAACGCACGGTTACAACGTTCCGCGTAATACAATCGTTGAAAAGCGAGAGATCTGCAATAATGATTGTATATCAGATAGGCAACTGTTAACCACATAATGCCGGGAATAAATCGAATGACCGGCGTTAGATCCGCCTGCGCCTTGAGTATTTGAGCATAGAGTGAGAATACGTTCCAGCTCGACACAAAATATAGGTAATATGCAATTACCGAGACTACAATACTAAAGACGTTAAAATACAAAGCGAACAAAAGCAGCCATACCTTAACGTAACCAGAGTTATCTTTACAAAAATCAATGAAATCCTTGCACCATCCTATAAAGTTAAACACAACATTGAAATAGAACTTTTCAAATTTGATAAGCGGTTTAGATTTTTTATTTCTTTCGGTAACGTATTTGTTTTTGCATTGCTTGATCTTAAGCCATACAACCAAAACTAGCGGCATTAATGCGAGCAATATACGAGAGCCGTAATAGAAGAAATCACCTATAAATCTAAAATATGCTATTATGTATTCTTTGGTAAACACCAATTCAAAATATCGAGCCCAAAAGTTAAAGAATTCTTGTAAGCTCGAGGGGAAGAGCCTGATCGGTTCCCAAATCTCCGGAGCTATGCGCCAATTCTGCAAATTTGTGACGGTTGGAGCTATTGGGTTTGCTCCCTCATTAAAGATCTCAACACAATAATAAAGAATCGACGTTACAAGATCACGCGCCGCCTCAAGCAAGCGCGGAATCGCGTTTGGAAAGAGAAAGCCGAGCTCAATGGTTATAAAAGTTATCACAAAGCATATAATATGCCTGTAATCTTGTTTAAATAATTTAAATAATCTTTTCACTTCAAATGTAATCCTACAAAAATAAAGTAACCTACAACGGTAAAAAATAGTATTGTTGCTGCTAAATATAGCAGACGTTTCCATATTGGAATCTCATTATTCATAATATTATTCTGCAGTAGTTGTCCACTCATTTGTTGCGAGATTGTAATAATTTGCTTCTCCGGTTGGAATCACTAAATCTTCAGTTTGCCAATCAACACTATCCCAAACATTATCAACAATACTCAAGAAAATCAAGTGCGTATAACCTGAAGGAATAGTTGCATAAAAAATTACATCATCATCTGTATCCATAATAATAAAACATTCTTCAGCTATTCCAGTTTTATCAAACGCGTACAATGTAGGAAGGTTAGAACCTTGATAATCCGTTGCATCAAAATAAACAGTTACTTCTTCAGTTGTTACATTATAAATCGGATCAGCTGAATTGCTCCACTCGTTAACACACTGATGATAATATACGTTCTTATCAGTAGGAACTATCAAATCATCAGTTTGTGCTCGCTTATTATCCCAATTTACACCGAGAGAATCAGTATCGGGTTTTAAGTCAACGAAAGTCAAACCCGTATATTCTTTATTAATTTTCAATTCATATACACCGTCCTCATCCGTATCAGTTGCAAGAACGAAGCTCGCTGCAGGCAATCCACTACCTGACCAACACCAAGCACCATAAAGAGACCCATCTGACTTCCATTCTTCAGAGGGAACAAAATAAATTGTGTTATACTCTACCTTTGTAGAATCGCCATCACGATGCACCAAAGCGGCAAGACCGCCAAATGCAGCAAGCATTGCGAATATAACAAGAACAGCGGAAATAATAGAACTGATCTTGCCATTATGCTTTTTAGGTTTATTATTTTTAAAGTTTCTATTGTTATAGTTGTTATAATATTTGCTCATTTGTATTTTCTTCCTTTCTTTTTGATGAAATTTTTTATGAATAGATAAACATTATTCGCAAATCCAGTTAAGTAATAAATTGCCACCAAAATGGCGGCCACTATTGTGTACCACATTACTTTTTGCCACCTCTCTTATTTTTTCTATCGCTTAAAAAGTCGAAAAATTTTATAACAAGGGGAAGAATGGTAACAAGAACAACGATAATAAATGCTCCAAAGATAATCAGAATAAAAGTTTTAAAAGCCTGCTTTATATCATCACCAGTATTAGTTACATTTTCCTTTTTTTCATCGATCCAGTCCTTGAAGTTTTCAATTCCGTTATTTACGGGTTCTGAAACATTGCCTTTCCACCAAGTCGATACTTTACTATAACTGCAACCATCTCGTTGACATTTGCCTAATACGTTCAAATCGTGGCCTAAAGCATCTTTCCCAAGCTTTCCACAATCTTGACAAACTTCACCTTCGGTGCAAGATCGTACACTCATATTGTGGTGATAAGGATTGGTTGTTGTTATTTCTCCACATTTACTACAAATACCAGCTTCAATACAAGTTGCGCCTACGGTAATATGACCTTCAGGATTAATAGGAAGTGTTTCTTCTTCTTTAAAAGCACCACAGTTACGACAAATATATCGTGCATAACCGAGAGATGTACACGTAGGAGAAATATATGTATTCAAATCAAGTCCATAACTATGTTCAAGTTGGGGTTCTACAGTTTCAAAATACTGATAACCACATATAGAACAAGTATTTCGGAAATATCTTGTTTCACACAACCAAGTGCCAGCAAATAAAGTGCTGGTGTATGTATGTGATTTATTACATTCAGAAAGAGCATAATAATGAGTAAGTTCTATAACATCATTAGGACTTACATAGTTTTTTGATTGATCAATAGAAATTCGATATTCATTCCAATATACACCATCTGATGTATAAGTAAATTTATCGGGTTTATTATTTTGAATATATTCTTTCCAAGTTATTTCACCCTCGATTTCAAACGATGTGCCAATCAATGGAGTCGCAACAATAGTAACTTTGTTATTCTCAGCATTTACCGAAAAGCTGCACAAAACAACAAAAAGCAATACAAAAACTATTATTAAATATATTTTTTTATTTTTCATTTTTAAACCTCTTTACAAAAACGAGATGAGGCAGAGCCCCACCTCGTTCGTGATTTTCTTATTCATCATCTGTTACAGTTGTAGTTTCAACCTTTTCAGCTTCAGCGCAGGTATAAACCTTTACGTATTTCTTGAGTTCCTGCTTTTCAAACCAGGTGATATAACCATCGTCTTCTTCAATATCAATCAAAGTAACGCGGAAATATACAGCATCCTCATAACCGTCTTCGATCTCATCGATAGCCGCACGTGTAAGTGTCACGTTTTCAGATGTTGCATCAGCCATATAACCTACAAAAATATGATTTTCATCATAAAATGCAATGTTATATGTAACTGTCTTATCGAAGTCAACAACAATTCTGATACCCTCTTCAATCTTAACAGGGTCAGAAGTCAAAGAGTCAGTTTCACTCTTTACAAAAGCTCCACTTTCGTCAAGTCCACCTACGGACCAAGAAAGGTATGCTTTATCAAATTCACCGTCATTCTTATTGAAGACGTTCATCAAAAGGGCAACAATGGCAAGAATCAACACAATCGCAACGATTGCAACACCAATGCTTTCCCATCTTTTTTGAGTTTTGTAGCTCATATTTTTTACTCCTTTTTTTAAGCTCCGCAGAGCATATTGTTTTATATATAAACCGTCGCGATCGGCTTATTTTCTTCACCAGGAGAGGCGGCTATGGTGAACCATCAAGTCCGCCCCCAAAAATTAGTTTTTTATTTTTATTTGTTCATCATTAGATGTTCTTTTTGCCGGACGTCCATTCATGACATTCAACGTCCGACCCCATTCGTCGATTATATCTCCAGAAGCATCAATTAACATTTCACCGAAAATAGCAGCATAATCGGTCTTTTTATCTTTTTGCTTTTTAAGATCAGGAATTTCATTTTTATAAACGTAAGGAATTCCCGACGGTCGCCCTCGAGCGTCAATCTCGTTATACACGCTCACCGTATCATGCGTAACTCTAACATACGTAGTAATACGTCGATACAACTGTTGTATCTCATCCTTGTTATCGGAATATATGTGCTGTCGATACCAATAACTTAACGGAACAGTCGAAGTTATTACAATCAGCTTTCCATTAAAAACCTTATTTGTAAATCGACTTCGTACCGAAGAAGCTGTATTATTATCAAGTAATTTCAAAAGATCCTCAAAATCAAATGCTTCATCTCGCAAATCATCAAGAATTATGGCTTTTTGACCAAGATAATCCTGAAAAGGATCATTTGATGATGAACTAACGCAATAATCATAGCCCATTTGAGCAATCAACTTTTTTGCATAATAGGTTTTTCCCGTTCCACCTTTACCATCTATAAACATAACATCTATATCACGGTCATTATTCAACACGAGACATTGACAATAAATCTTCCAAAGCTTTTCAAGCTTTGAAAATGCTTGTGTTTTTTCGGATACGGGAAGATTATTAACATATTGCAACTGTTGTGCATAAGAATACTTTTCAAAATCTCCAAGCACCGTATCCGTTTCGATTTCAGCAAGAAAATCAAAATTTGCTACAACTTCAGAATAATCATATTGAAATTTATTAACCTGAGAATCATTACCGTGAACGAGATATTTAAGCACGTCAACAGGACGTCCTTTAATACGTTCGACACAGCTTTCTTGCAATCCAAACCACTTTGCTATATCAGAAAGAGGAATGCTCGTCCTTCCAAAGTCCAAATATATATGGAAGTGCGGTGTTGTGTCAGGATCCTTATCATGCAGTATGTAAGCATATTTTTTTATAACCTTATGCGCTCGAACTATATCACCGACTTTGCCATCAATATATTCCGGTTGCGAAACAACCTCACAACGCTTCAAATATATTGTTTTCTTTTCATCAGCCATATATCATTAGTTTGCATTGAATTGTTAATTTTCACCTTAACCCCCCAAATATCAATATTTCGATATTTTAATCATTATTTTAGATTTTTTAGCCCAATTTTAGCCCATTTTAGCCCAATTAGCCCACCCCGCTTGGACAAGCCCTTAGCGGGGTGGTAATCGCTTCGCGATTTTCCTTGGTAGATCAAGGCATTTTGGCTTTTGTCTAGACTAAATGTTTTTAAGGTGTTTTCACACCTTTTAGCCCATTTAGCCCACTTATTAGACTTTTACATTTTCTATCGATTTTTTGACATCACAGACGGCGCATACTTCCGCCAAACTCTCATAAACATCGATAGGTGTTCCGTCTTCAATTTCAATCCTAGTGTACTTGCCATTTTCATTAACAAATAACACCTTATCAGGATTTACAGCAACCTTGCCGTATTTTGTTGTAAATTGAACAAACATATTACTGAGCTGCAGCTGCAGATGCATTAGATGTGTTTGAAGAATTTGAATCCACTTTTACAGGAAGTGTATCCGCAAAAGCTTCAAGAACCTGCTTTCTGCCTGAATACCCCTTATCGGGCTTATCATCAGTTCCGAAATACTTCGGCTCAACAGCGATTCTCTTATCGCCGCATTCGAGATAGAAGTTTGTGTAATTCTTCTCCTCATTTGTCTTTTTGTCTTTGTACGTTCCTTTTTCTTTCAACAATTTAACTAACATGTTAAATCCTTTCCGCCTAATCGGCATTAAAATATATATTTACAAGGCTACACGCCATTGCATCTAGTAAGGGGCGTACCTGCGGCAGAAAGGACACCAACACCGCAGGTACATGGAGAAAACACTCAAAACACTCTCCAAATGCTTGCTTGAAGATAAAAAGCATCAAAAAAACAGCTTTATAACCTTCAAATAGATTATAAAACTGTACATATTAATATATTTTTTTAAAAATCTATTGACAAAATATATATTTTTTGATATTATATCTATGTATGAAAAACTTTGAGAGGAATAAGTAGCGTTCTTTTGCTTGTTCAGAGAACTGCCGGTTGGTGCGAGGCAGTGAGGCGGGGAGTGTGAAGCTATCCTTGAGTTGCTTCCGAAAGGAAAGTCGGGTGCGCCCGTTAAAGCGTGGGCTAAAATTTAGCTAATGAGGTCATTTTTTCGTGAGAAAATGACGAAATAAGGTGGTATCGCGAGCGCTCTCGTCCTTATGCTTATGCATTTGACGGTGGCGTTTATTTTTTTGCGGACAGTCGAGGACTGTACAGTGTAGTATGATTATATACAGGTAGTGCAAGATGATTGTATACAGTTTTGTGATATAATAGAAGGCAAGAAAACGACCTAAAAGGAGGTTATTCAAATGCCTTGGAAGGACAAAACTGTGGAAGAA
>JAZQUS010000043.1:0-4307 GCA_045631445.1 Eubacteriales bacterium | reverse complement strand
TTGCGGACAGTCGGGGACGCCGACCCCTACGGATTTGTGCGTAGCCATATTGCTATCTAAATGGCTATGTGCCAACTTGTAGGGGAGGATATCATCCTCCCGTTGATATAACAAACATATAGGAGCGGGCGCACGGAGTGCCCCCCTACGGAGATTTATTCGGATTCGTGGACCGTCGAGGACGTCGGTCCTTACGAGTTTTGCAGGTCGTCGAGGGCGGTGAGCCATACGGATTTCTGCGAAGCCATATTGCTATTAAAACGGCTACGTGCAGAGTAGCAAGGCGCAGTTTCTTTGTTTTCTTGAAAACAGAGAAACATTTGTGACGAGCGCGAAGAAGTGAGTCACGCGCGTTGCGCGAAATTTGTTTACCATAACACGATTAAAAGTTTTGCGGAGCTTTTTCAAAAGCGACCTTTTTATCTTTGTAACTTCCCCGATAAATCAAAATTTGAAAGGAACAAATATGATTAAAAACGATTTTATTGTATTAAACAACGGAGTTAAAATTCCGGCTATTGGCTTTGGAACTTGGCAGGTTGCAGATGGTGAAGAGGGGTATAAATCTTGTTTGTGGGCGCTCAAATCGGGATATAGACATATAGACACGGCATTTGCCTATGGAAATGAACCGAGTGTTGCTCGCGCGCTTCACGATAGCGGACTTTTGCGTGAGGAAGTATTTTTAACCACTAAATTGCCCGCTGACATTAAGGATTACGATGGCGCAAAAGCTCATTTTGAGGCATCGTTGAAAAATCTGGAAACAGATTATATTGATTTGTATCTCATTCACGCGCCTTGGCCCTGGAATGATGTCGGTAGTGATTGCACCGAAGGAAACATTGCCGTTTGGCGCGCGATGATTGACCTTTATAAAGAGGGGAGAGTTCGCGCGATTGGTGTTTCAAACTTTCACACAAAGGATATCAAGGCAATAGTTGACGCAACAGGATTTGTGCCTGCGGTAAATCAAATTAGATATTTTATAGGTAACACCCAAAATGAAATTACGGAGTATTGCCAAACCAACGGAATTCTTGTTGAGGCATATTCTCCTCTTGCAACGGGCGCGCTTGTTGAACATAATGAGCTTGTTGCTATGGCAGAAAAATATGGAGTGACTATTCCTCAGCTTTGCATAAGATTTTGCATCGAAAATGGCACGTTGCCACTCCCCAAATCCGTGAACGAAGCAAGAATTCGGGCAAATCTTGAGGTCGATTTTGAAATTTCAAAAGAGGATATGGCTTATCTCAATTCTCTTTACCATATTGGACCAACAAGACCATTTAGAAGTTAAATGAAAAACGTCGTTTCAATTTGAAACGACGTTTTTTACATAATAATTTCATAACTAAAGAATTGCTCTTGAAAAAAGATTTGTTTTTCAATGTCTTCTTTTGAGTAGTTGGCGTTTTGAGGTGCGACTACCCATTTGTCCTCAATATCATTAAGTCGATGAACTATTGCAATTACTTTACCCTCAAATTCTTTAATCGGAAATTCTATTCCTAATATATACGCGTCCTGTTCTTCACCGTCGGGAGCAATTATGCCCTCAACATATCCGTAATTTATTGGATAAATCATGTCGGGATAATTAGGATGTGCACTACCGAGAGGTCTGTCGACTGTAACTTTTACAATTTTACCTAACATAAATTACCTTTTACCCAACTTCTTTTTGCTTCTATTAATCCCCTTACTATGCGCGCTTATTGCGTGGACGAAGCCCATTGCAATATAGAGAGCGAGCATTGAGCTACCGCCGTAGCTCATAAAAGGCAGGGTAATACCGATAACAGGAAACATCGCAAGGCACATGCCTATATTCATAACGGATTGGACAATGAACATACCTGCAATTCCAATACAAATGAATGATCCAAAATCATTTCTGCAATGCTTGGCGATTCTGATTAATCTCATAATGAGCAAAAACAATACTACAAGGAAGATAACTGCACCAATAAATCCGAACATTTCGCAATATGTTGCAAAAATAAAATCCGTGTGTGATGCAGGAAGAACCTCGTAATATCCGCCCGCGTTCATACCTCGCCCGAAAATTCCACCAGCACTTATGGCATCAAGCGAAAGCAATGCCTGAAATCCGTAATGCGTGGGGTCAAGCTCCGGTTGAAATCCAACTAAAATTCGCATTTGCTGATATTCCGAGAGCAAGGGCCATAAAAATGGAAATGCGATTATCACAACACCGAGAGCGCCTGCAAAATACCAAAATGAAAGACCTGCAAATGCAAGCATTATTGCGATAATGCCAATGTAAACAAGAGTTACGCCAAGGTCACCGGAGAGCAAAATTAAGCCAACTATCGCACCTGCGTGAATAGCCAACGGAATAAGTGTTTTAACTTTGTTGATTGTGCTCTTGACCATCGTAAGATGCTTTGAAAAGCTAATGATGAAGGCAATTTTAACGAATTCCGAAGGCTGAATTTGGAAGGATTTTGACCCGATTTTGATAATCGTGAGCCAGCTTTTGTTACTCGTTTCTGTACCGTTTGCACCCGTGTCACCTAAAATCAATGTTATTCCGAGAAGCGCAATAGATACTATCCACAAAATTTTCCAATATCGTTCAACGAATATTCTGTAGTCTAAATTAACAAGTACAGTTATGGCGCAAATGCCAACAATGGTCATGGCAAGCTGCATTATGATTTTACTGTTTCCAAAATTCTCTCGCGCGCTAAAAATTGTAACGATACTCATTAAGGTTATAAGCATCGAAAAGAGAAGCACGGGCTTGTCAAAACGAGCAAATGAATTTTTTATGTATTTTCCAAGTGATTTGAACATACGCTCCTCCTTTCTGAAAGTTACAAGGTAAAAATTATCTTCTTTTTCGAGAAAAAGAAGCAAAAAGCTTTTAATCGATTTTGATTAATAAAAGGCGCGCGATTTGCGCGAAGTCTAGTCGAGTTTTTGCTAATTTCACGGCTACAATTATTCCCACTTTTAAAAGTTTTTTGGGGGTGTGGGGACAATTTTTCAAAAATGTCCCCAAATCTTTTCTCAACTAACTTCTAATATAGGGAGTCCTTGGGGGACTCCCTATGCATTTTCAAATTAATACTGACGTCCCCAAACGACCATATGCTTAGCGGGTTTACCACAGCAAGCACATACGTCGGAGAGTTTTTCTTCGTTAAAGGGAATGCAACGGGACTTAACGCCACCCGTAACGTCCTTAATCTTGTCCTCGCATTCAACCTCGCCACACCACATAGCCTTGATGTAACCGGGTTTGTTTTCTGCGATATCAACGAATTCTTCAAAGTTCAAAGCAACGTGAGTCTTTTCACTGAGGTTCTTTGTAACTCTTTCGCAAAGCTCGTTGTGAACCTGGTTAAGCATTGCTTCAACCTCTTGTACAACATTGTCAAGAGAAACGAATTTCTTTTCTCTTGTTACGCGGCTAACGAGTACGCAGGAGTTGTTTTCAATGTCCTTAGGACCAATTTCAAGACGAACGGGAACACCCTTCATCTCGTACTGACTGAACTTCCAACCTGTTGACTGATCGCTATCGTCGAGCTTAACACGGAACTTTTTAGCAAGTTCTCTCTTAATCTCATCTGCCTTTTCAAGAACGCCTTCCTTGTGCTGAGCAACAGGAATAATTGCGAGCTGAATGGGAGCGATTGCAGGGGGGAGGATAAGACCGTTGTCGTCACCGTGAGTCATGATGATAGCACCGATCATACGAGTAGAAACACCCCAAGATGTCTGATGGGGATATCTAACCGTGTTATCTCTGCCTGCGAAGGTGATGTCAAACGCCTTTGCAAAGCCATCACCGAAATAGTGAGTTGTACCACCCTGAAGCGCAACACCATTGTGCATCATAGGTTCGATTGTATATGTTTCCTCTGCACCTGCAAACTTTTCTTTTTCAGTCTTGCGACCAGTGATTGCGGGAATTGCGAGAGAATCGCGATAGAAATCCTCATAAACCTTGAGCATTCTGATTGTTTCTTCTCTTGCTTCTTCTGCAGTTTCGTGCATTGTGTGACCTTCCTGCCACAAAAATTCACTTGTACGAAGGAAGGGACGGGTTGTCTTTTCCCAACGAACAACAGAGCACCACTGGTTGTAGAGCTTGGGGAGGAAGTCGGATCGTAGCCATGTCGTTCTGTGTGCCAAGGAGTTGGTATCAGGTCTTGTCTTCCTAAGACCGCTTGGCCTCCGACTTCAAAAATTCACTTGTACGAAGGAAGGGACGGGTTGTCTTTTCCCAACGAACAACAGAGCACCACTGGTTGTAGAGCTTGGGGAGG
>JAZQUS010000042.1:0-14561 GCA_045631445.1 Eubacteriales bacterium | reverse complement strand
ATAGTGGGAATTAATTTATTCCGCGCAAATTGTTCCAACGAGTTGGAACTAATGATTTTTCTCGTTACCTCGAAAAATCCAATTTGCTATTGCAAAACGTAGCCATATTGCTACCAAAATGGCTACGTACAGAGTAGCAAGGCGCGGTTTTTGTTGCACCTGTGCAATAAAAACAAGTGTGACGAGCGCGAAGAAGTGAGTCACGCGCGTTGCGCGAAATTTGTTTACCATAACACGATTAAAAGTTTTTTGCGAGCTTTTTTTCAAAAAAGCGAAAATTTTTATCTTTGTAACTTCCCCTATAAATCAAAATTTGAAATTATATTAATGAGGTATATACAAATGAAAAGAATTGCAACAATACAAGACATATCATGCTTTGGAAAATGCTCGATAACGGTTAGCTTGCCTGTTATTTCTGCGATGGGGGTTGAATGTGCCATTGTTCCGACAACTGTTTTGTCAACTCATACTGCGGGATTTACCGGATTTACCGTTTGTGACATTTCCGACCAGCTTTTACCCATTGCAGAGCACTGGAAAAAAGAGGGAATCGCGCTTGACACTCTTTACACGGGTTATCTTGCTAACGAAGGGCAGATAAATGATACGATTAGATTTATTGAATTGACAAAAAATGACAACACTTTGATTTTTGTTGACCCTGCAATGGCGGACAACGGAAAGCTCTACCCCGGATTTCCTGCGGAATTCCCCTCAAAAATGCTTGAGCTTGTGAAAATCGCGGACGTTGTTTGTCCCAATATTACGGAAGCGTGTTTGCTTCTTGGTAAGGAATTTAAGAACGAGGGCGAATATGACGAAAGTTACATCAAGGAGCTTGTTGACGGATTTTTGGAGCTCGGTATAAAGAAGGTCGTTATCACGGGTGTAAAATACGGCGACGGACGTCACGGCGCGATGGCTTACGATAGCGAAAGCGGTGAATATCGTTATTTGTTTGGCGAAAATATGTCTTGCTATTTCCACGGAACAGGTGATATTTTCTCAAGTGTGCTTTGTGGTGCGCTCACAAAGGGTGACGACGTTTACTCCGCGTCTCAACAAGCGGTTGATTTCACTATTGCGTGCATCAAACAGACGATGCCTGACAGAGAAAACCATTCTTACGGAGTTAAATTTGAAGAATGTTTGCATATTTTGACTAAATAACGCAGAAAAAAGAGGGAAGTTTCGTGCTTTCTTCTTTTTTTTATATATACGCGCGCGTGCGCGCGTATATATGGACGAGTTAGCGTTATTGAAAAAAATGCATAGAAATATTTCTACAAGGGTAAAAATTAAACAAATTGGGTGCGAAATGGCAAAAAATCAGAAAATTGGTGAAATAGCCAAAAACCTTTTGGTGCAAATATTTAACAAAAAATATAACAAAATATTAATGTTGCTAATATTTTTGTTTTAAACTCAAAAACTTATAAAAATAAGGGGTATATAATATATAATGTAGAAAGCTGAAAAAATCATTGTGAAAATGGCCTCTAAAAGCGTCGTTGTAAAGAAAAAAATCACTGCCAATATGTGCAATGTGCACAAATTGGCGTGTAAAAAAAGCAAATTTTAGTGATAATATGCAAAATAAAAATTAAAAACGAAAAAAAATAACAATATTAATATTGACAATTCAAAAACCTTGTGCTATAATCAGTACATACATAAATCCGAAAAGATTAACACCGTTAGATTGCCGTTGAAAACGTGTTAATATGCTTGAGATATATGATATCAAAAAATTATTTGGAGGAAAATGAAATGAAAAGAATTCTCTCTCTCACACTCGTTGTTGTGATGGTACTTGGTTGCCTTACAGTTCTTTCTGCTTGCGGTCCTAAGCCCGTAGTTCAGCCTGATGGCCCCAAATCTTACACATACAACACATACCTTTCTGAGTTCCCCACAAAGTGGAACCCTCACACTTATGAAACCGCAACCGACTCTGAAATTATCGGTTACACAGAACTTGGCTTCTACACATTTGACTATAATGCTGATAGAACCGGATTTGAGGTTGTTCCTCAGATGGCAACACAGATGCCTATCGACGTAACAGCTGATTACGTTGGCGAAGAATGGGGCATTGATGAAGACGAAACAGCAAGAGCTTGGAAGATCGTTCTTCGTGATGACCTTAGATGGGAAGACGGCACACCTATCACAGCTGTTGACTTTATTGAATCTGCTAAAAGACTTCTTGATCCTAAGAGAATCAACTATAGAGCTGACTCTCTCTACTCTGGTGATATGTCCATCGTTGGTGCTAAGGATTACTTCTACGGCGGTAGATTGATTGATGCTTGCGCTCGTACGGAACTCAAAGAATATTCAACAGATCTCGATTCCGAAATCATCTTCACTTTGACATCAAAATCATATATGGTGCAGTGGTTGATCCAACAGGGTATTTCTTCTTCTTACACACCCTCTCAAATGGCTCAGGTAATTATTAACAACTGGGGAGATGATATGCCCTTGTTTACAGTTGAAGTTGCGGAAGCTATGGAAGGTAAGACACTTGCTGAAATCAAAGCTGATGAAACATTGAATGCAGCTTGGAAGCAGCTCATCGGTTTCTGGCAAACAGAACCCAATGAAGAACTTGACTTCTTCATGGTAAAGGTAAATGCTCCTGAAACCGAATGGTCCACAGTAGGTATTCTTCCTACAGAAAATCCTCTTGAACTCGTACTTATCCTTGAGTCTGAGCTTAGCGGCTTCTATCTCCACTACTCACTCACAGGCAGCTTGGGTCTTGTTCACATTCCTACATACGATGCATGTGCAAAGTTTGACGAAAACGGACTTTACTCTACAACATACGGTACATCCGTTGAAACATATATGAGCTATGGTCCTTACAAGCTCACATACTTCGAGCGCGATAAGCAGATAGTTCTTGAAAAGAACACTCAGTGGTACGGTTACTATGATCCTGCTCACGAGGGTCAGTACCAGACAACAAGAGTTGTTTATGACTGGATTAATGACCCCGAAACAGCTATGGAAGCATTCCTTCAGGGTAAGCTTGACGGCAAGGGTCTTGACTCTGACTATATCGCTCAGTACACAGGTTCTGATCGTATTTACTATACAGACGGTGCTTCTACATGGTTCGTAGCTCTTAACCCCAACGAAGCATTCTTTACTGAATGGGAAGCTAAAAACCCCGGTTATGATAAGTCCATTATGACAATGAAGGAATTCCGTATGGCTCTTTCCTTCTCACTTGACAGACAGAACTTCATCAATACACTTGACCCCATGGGTTCAATTGCTTACGGTTTGTTCAACAACATGATTTGTTCTAACCCTGATCTCGGTATTATGTACCGTGATGAAGAAGCAGCTAAGGACGTTCTTCTTGACTTCTGGGGCATTTCTCAGGACCAGATCGGTGAAGGCAAGATGTTTGCTAACAAGGATCAGGCTATTAAGTCTATCACAGGTTATAATATGAAAGCTGCTAAGGAGCTCTTCAACCAAGCATATGATGCAGCTGTTGAAGCTGGCATATACAATGGTACAGATAAGGTTCTTATCAACATTGGTACACCTAACTCCACAGCTAAGTTCTATACACGTGGTTACACATTCCTTGTAAACTGTTGGACAGAAGCAGTTAAGGGCACAAAGCTTGAAGGATTGCTTGAATTCACAAACGATGATACACTTGGCAACGGCTTCGGTGATGCTCTTAGAGCTAACACGGTTGATATGCTCTTCGGAGTAGGCTGGAAGGGTTCCGCTCTTAACCCCTACGGTCTTATCGGTGCTTATACAGAGGATGACTACCGTTATGACAAGGCTTGGAATACTTCTTTAGCTATGATGGATTTCACGGCTGATGACGGCGTTACATACAGAGCATCCGTTCTTGACTGGACAAAGGCGGTTGACGGTTCTAAGTCAATCGAAGTTCAGGTGGTTGGTGAAGATGGTGAGCTTACAGGCGACACAGCTAACTTCTCTTGTGGTTCTGCTGATAACAAGCCCGAAGAAAGAATTCGTCTTCTTGCTGCTATCGAAGGTGCGGTTCTTGCTAACTACGATATGATTCCTACTCATAACCAGGCATCTGCTTCTCTTCTTGGTAAGCAGGTTGAATACGGTAAGCAGGAATACGTTTACGGTGTTGGCCGTGGCGGTATCCAGTACATGACATACAACTACACAGACGCTGAATGGGATGAATATGTTAAGTCCCTTGGTGGTGTAATTGACTACAAATAATATTTAAGTAAAACCTTGACTTAAATAACTCCCCCGAGAGCCACTCGGCTCTCGGGGGGAATTATGCATTTTAAGGGGTTTGCTTTTTCGGCAAAATAACCCGCTAAAACTCTATAAAATTGTAATTTTGATCTATAAATTGCACTTTAGTACAGTTTTTGCGACAGTGGATGCCGTACTAAAGTGCAATTTGCTTCCAAGCTGCGCTCATTTTGGCTTGGCGGAGTCAAATTGCTTTTTTGGCGAAAGTCTAAATTTATAAAATATTCGCGAAGCGCGAAAATATTTGGGGGTAAATTATGTTAAAATACGTAATAAAAAGACTTGTTTTGATGCTCTGTGTTTTCTTCATCATCATTTCAATGTGCTTTATTCTCGTTAAGCTTCTTCCGGACGAGCCACCGCAGGCAAGCCCCGGAACTGACCAATACAATATCATTATGATGCGTCGAGAAGCTTTGGGATACAATAAACCACTTATGGAGCAGTATTGGATCTTTATTACCAAAACTCTTTTGGGTGGAAACTGGGGGCTTTCTGAAAAAATGTATTCAGGCCAAGAGGTTTGGACAATTTTTACTCAGAAACTACCTTCAACCATGATTGTTAACGTTTATACCATGATTCTTTCTGTTCCGATTGGTCTTTTGCTTGGTATTTATGCTGCGCTGAAGAAGAACAAGTGGCAGGACCACTTGATTTCGACCGGAGTAATGGTGTTTATTTCTGTGCCGGGTTACGTTTATTGTTTCCTGATTCAGTATATTTTGTGTCATAAGCTTGTCGAATGGACCGGTGGATGGGGATTCCCGTTACAGATGCTTCCTAATACAAGCTATTTCTCATGGGAAATGTTTGTTTCCATAGTTCCTGCTATTCTTGCGCTTGGCCTTGGTACTATTGCGGGTCTTGCAAGATATACTAGAGCTGAACTTTGTGAAGTTCTTACTCAGGAATATATGCTTTTGGCAAGAACAAAGGGTCTTACACGTGGACAGGCTACTGTTCGTCACGCGCTCAGAAACTCAATGGTGCCCATCTTCCCAATGATTCTTGGTGAATTTATCGGTATCATTGGTGGTTCTCTTATCGTAGAGCAGACATTCGGTATTCCTGGTGTTGGTCCTTTGTACCTTAAATCTATTAACACTCGCGACTACAACTTCTATTTGCTTCTTAATACTTTCTATACCTTGATTGGTCTTGTATCTGGTATCGTAGTTGACTTGAGCTATGGATTTGTAGATCCTCGTATTAGAATGGGAGAAAAATAATGGAAAATATTAATTTGAATATACCAAAAGAAAAATTCCGTTTTGCAGATCCCAATCGTAAAACGGGTGATAAAAAATTCGACACAAAACAGATGAGCTATGCAAAAGACGTTTTTCGTCGTTTCTGCAAGAATAAAAGCTCTGTAATTGCAGCAATTATTATTTGCTTATTGGTTGCGTTTGCAATTCTTGTTCCAATAGTTGCTAAAACCACATATTCTGAATCTCTTACTGACATCAAAAACATGCAGTATGTAAAATTGCTTCCTAAAAACCCTCTTTTTGAAGGTACAGGATTTTGGGACGGTACAAAAAAAGAGATAATTAACCAGAACAGATACAATATTATCGGCGCTTTGGAAAAAGAAACTGGTGAAACTGTTATTACAAAGGTTATTAAAGATGCCTACCAAGAAACCTCAACGGTTGCTAATAAAGAAATTATTACAACAAAGTATGAAGTTAGAATTGACTCTTATGTTAATAAAGGTATGGCTTATCTCTCACTTACTGCCGAAGAGTTTGAGAATCTCCAAAGATGGCAGGTTGAAAATAACAAGCAGGTTATATTTCCTTGGGTTGAATCTGAAAACAATAACGGAAAGCATATGATTGCTCAAGCCAAGAGAACTGATGCTAACGTTTGGTATAAAACAGATTCACAGGGTAACCCCGATCTTTCAAGTGGTGATTACGTTCCTTGCTACGCTTCAACAAATCACATTTTGTATAAGACAGCACTTTATACATCTAAGTACTATAACTACGATAGCCTTAGAATTGAAGGTGATGACGGTTCTTTGATTTATGCAATGGTATCTCCCACTTGGGCGGGTGCTGACAAAACAGGTGAGCCTACAGCTATTTCTTATCAGGTGCGTGTGTTGCTTGACAACTATTTCGAATATCGTTACGGTCATGAACCAAGCTTCCTTTTCGGTACCGACGATAAGGGACAGGATATTTTGACAAGACTTGCATCCGGTGCTCGCTTCTCACTTATTCTTGCTATTTGTGTTTCTGCTATTAACCTCTTTATCGGTGCTATTTACGGTGCTATTGAAGGTTTCTACGGCGGTGTTGCTGACCTTGTAATGGAAAGAATTTCCGACGTTCTTGGTGGTATGCCGGGCATGGTTGTTATGTCGTTGTTCCAGCTGCATCTTGCCTCGAAGGTTGGTCCTGTATGGTCGATGGTATTTGCCTTTGTGCTGACGGGATGGCTCGGTATGGCAGCAAGAACCAGAATGCAGTTCTATCGCTTTAAGCGTCAGGAATACGTTCTTTCTGCAAGAACACTTGGTGCGAGTGATGCAAGACTTATGTTTAAGCACATTTTCCCCAACGCAATGGGTACACTTATTACGGGTTCAATTCTTATGATCCCCGGTGTTATCTTCTCTGAATCCAGCTTGACATACCTTGGTATCGTTAACCTTGAAGGTTCAACGACAACTTCTGTTGGTACATTGCTTTCAAATGGTAGCGGTATGCTTGCAACGTTCCCCCACGTTATTTTCTGGCCCGCGTTGTTTATTTCGTTGCTTGAGATTTCGTTCAACCTCTTCGGTAACGGTCTCCGTGACGCATTCAACCCATCATTGAAGGGAGTTGAGGACTAATATGGAAAAGAAATTAGAAGTTAAAAATTTAAGAATATCATTTAAAACTGCAAACGGTAAGGTTCAGGCGGTTAGAAATATCAACTTCGATCTCCACAAGGGCGAAACTCTTGCAATCGTTGGCGAATCAGGTTCAGGTAAGTCCGTAACCTCAAAGTCTATTCTCGGAATTCTTGCTGCAAACGCAATTATTGAGTCCGGTGAGATTATTTATGATGGTAAGGACCTTCTTAAAATCACTGAGAACGATTTCTATCGTATCAGAGGTGACAAAATTGCTATGATCTTCCAGGATCCTATGTCTTCTCTTAACCCCATTATGAGAATAGGTAAGCAGCTTACCGAAGCTATGATTCTCAAGGGTAAGGCAAGACAGAAGGCATCTAAGCTTGCGTTCAACTCCACTCTTGATCTTCTTAAGACAAGATTGGTTGAGGCAATTGCACAGGGTGGTTATAAAGAGCTTTCCGGTCACGCAGTTAATCAGAGAACCGCTGAAGCTCTTGAAAAAATGTGTAAAGACTTCGACACGTTTGAGTTTGAACACACAAGACTTGAAAGAGCGTATAATGATGCTTATCAGTCAGTGGTAGAAGCACTTGCACTCGTTGATGACGCACTTTTCCACATCGAAAAGAAGGCGTTTGAGGATTCCAAGGATGACGTTAAGGAAATCGTTGAGCTTCTCAAAAAGGTTCGTCACGAATACGTTGTTTGTGGCGATAAGGCGGACGAAATTGACGTTATTGCTAAAGAGCTTGTTGGTATTTACAAGTTGGATGACAAGGCAAAGGATTATACAAATACCGCTGCAAAATTGAGTGTTGTTAAGTCAATTCTTGCAGAAGCTCAGGCTAAAGAAGCACCCGATTTCTTTAGAATGGGTTATTATCTCAAGTTTGCAAATCAGCCCCTTCCTGAGATGCCTATTAGCAAGCTTAACGATTATTTGCTTGAGTATCTTGACCAGCACTTTATGCTCAATTTCCTTCGCGAAATTGAAATTGCACTTCGTTACAGTGCGTTGAAATACGACAAGGAAAAGAAGGAAGCGCTTGAATTTGCGCGCAATGCTATTCCTACATTCTCTGTAGAGGGTATGCTTGATAAAAAGACCGTATATGATTGCGCTAAGTCCGTAATCAAAGAGGTTGAGGAGTCTATTGACAAAATTGAAATTCACAAGGACTCTGTTGCTTATACATTTAAAACAAGCTTGATGTATGCAATCGATAACTACTTTGCAGCTATTCAAAAGAACAAGGCTGCTCAAAAAGCACACGATAAGCAGCAGAAAAAGTATGATAGTCTTGTTGCAAAAGGAAAGACACCTGACTGGAAGGTTATTCCTGCGGCTCTTATTGACCTTGAGGACGCAAAGAAGGATATCGTAAGCGTTGTTGAAAGATTTGTTGCTCACTATGAAAATCGTATTGCCAATGCAGACAAGCGCGATTTTGCTAAGGAGACTATCGATCTTATCGATTTCTTCAAGACAAATGCTTCTGAATCTGTTTACAAGGTTACACAGAGTATGGCTAAGCACAAGGCAATTAAGCTTATGGAAGAGGTTGGTATTTCCGAGCCCGCTAAGAGATTTAGACAGTATCCTTTTGAGTTCTCCGGCGGTATGAGACAGAGAATGGTTATTGCCGTTGCTCTTGCTGCTAACCCCGATATCCTTATCTGTGATGAGCCTACAACAGCTCTTGACGTTACAATTCAGGCTCAGATTCTTGAGCTTATCAATAAAATTAAGGAAGAGCGTCAGCTTTCCATCATCTTCATTACTCACGACCTTGGTGTTGTTGCTAATATGGCGGATAGAATTGCCGTTATGTATGCGGGTAAGATCGTTGAATGCGGAACTGCAGAAGAAATCTTCTATGCTCCTGCTCATCCTTACACTTGGGCATTGCTTTCTTCAATGCCTGACCTTGATACGACAGACGCGCGTCTTGAGGCGATCCCTGGAACTCCTCCTAATATGATCTATCCTCCCGTGGGCGATGCGTTTGCTGACAGAAACAAATATGCTCTTGAGATTGACTTTGAGATGCAGCCTCCTATGTTTAAGATTTCTGATACACACGAGGCAGCAACTTGGTTGCTTCACCCCGATGCACCAAAGGTTGAGCCTCCCAAGTCAGTAACAGACAGAATTGAAAGAATGAAAGCAAGAGGAGGTAAACAATAATGGAAAACAATAATAAAGAAGTTTTGCTTAAGGTTGACCACCTTTGTCAGTATTTCGGTTTTAATAAAGCTGTTGATGACGTAAGCTTTGAAATTCACAAGGGCGAGGTTTTCGGTCTTGTTGGTGAGTCCGGTTGTGGTAAAACCACAACAGGACGCTCCATTATTCGTCTTTACAACCCTACTTCTGGTAGTGTTTACTTTAAGGGACAGAGAGTTACTGCAGGTACTCTTTCCTATAAAAAGGCTATTAAGCAGGCAGAAGAAGAAATTAAGGGACTTAAGCAGGAGCTCAAGGCAGCTGGCGCTGATTCCGCTTCTATTCAGGCAAAAATTGATGAAAAGAAGCAGTTTATAAAGGAACAAAAGGCTGAAATAAAGAGTGCCGTTCACGATCAGAAGCATTGTGATAAGGATCTCATCACAAAGATTCAGATGATTTTCCAGGACCCTATCGCTTCTCTTGACCCTCGTATGACCGTTCGTGATATTATTGCTGAAGGTCTTGTTATTAACGGTATGAAGGACAAGAAGGAGATTGACGAAAAGGTTTATAAGATGCTTGAGATGGTTGGCCTTGTTAGAGAGCATGCTTCTCGTTATCCTCACGAATTCTCCGGCGGACAGAAGCAGAGAATTGGTGTTGCGAGAGCTGTAATTATGGAGCCCGAGCTCATTATTGCCGACGAGCCCGTTTCCGCTCTTGACGTTTCCATCCAGGCGCAGGTTATCAACCTTCTTAACGATCTTCGTGAAGAACTTGGACTTACAATCTTGTTCGTTGCACACGACCTTTCCGTTGTTAAATATTTCTCTGATAGAATTGGTGTTATGTATTACGGTAAGCTCGTTGAACTTGCAGATGCAGATGAATTGTTCCGCAACCCCTTGCATCCTTACACAAAATCTTTGCTTTCTGCTATTCCTCTTCCTGACCCGATTTACGAAAAGCAGAGAAAGAGAATTACTTACAATCCTCTTGAACATCACGATTACTCTGTTGAAGGTCCTACACTTAAGGAAATTAAACCCGGACATTTCGTATATTGTAACTCTGAAGAATTTGAACGTTATTCAAAGGAATTAGTATAATAAATGAGTGATAATAAGAAAAAATGGATAAAGCGAATCATAATATTGGTTCTTGACGTTATTCTTATTACTTGGATTTCGATTTCTCGCTATAATACTCGTCTTGCGAGCGACCCGATAAACGTATTTCATGCGATGTCGGACGGATTTTTCGTAACCGGATTTTTGAATTTTGGATTAGGTGCGTTGATTTGGATAAGCACTACCGGATTCTTTGATGTTTTTGGGTATAGTGCAAAATCGATTTTGAATTTCTTTTTGCCAAGAAGTTGGATGGAAAGAATGGGAATGACCCCTAAGGGCGATTTTTATGAGTATAAAGTTAAAAAGAAGGAAAAAAGAAAAGGACCCTTGCTCCCAATTGAAACACTTTGGTTGGGTGGAGCAATGATGCTTATTGCGTTAATATTTATGTTTTTAGCTTAATTCCAAATAAACAAAACACCTCTCGCGACGCGAGAGGTGTTTTTGCTGTTATATGATCTTTTATTTTTGAGATTTTTTGGCTTCAATGAGCTCAATTCTTTCGTGGAGGGGTGGGTGATTATATGTAAGCTTAACAACGGTTGGGTGGGGATTCATGTCGGAAAGAGAATCCTTGTGAAGTTTACGAAGTCCGCTAATCAAATCATCACCGTGGCCAAGTTCAAAAGCGAGGGAGTCGGCTCTGCGCTCAAAATATCTTGACATATAGTTGAAGGGAATCATAATAAGTGATGTCACTATAGAAAGAACACTTCCAAATGATACATAGAAGGCAAAGAAAATGTTTGCGTTTTCAAATCCGAAGCTCTGCGCTATATCGGGGACTATCATCATTATGCTCATCATAATCATCATGGGGAGGAAGTTGAGCATATTGAAGAACGTCATTTTTGTTGTGTCTTTGTTCTTAAAATGTGCCAATTCGTGTGCAAATACCGCTGTGATTTCACCGTCGGTGTAGTTGTTAACAAGATTATCGTAAAGAACGATCTGCTTGAGCTTACCAATACCGCCGCAATATGCGTTTGCCTTGGTTGTTCTCTTGGATGCGTCCATAACGTAGATATCCTTGAGCTTATACCCTGCATCTTCAAACATCTTTGAGAGATTGGTTCTGAGCTCGCCCTCAGGAAGAGGAGTAAATTTGTTGAAAATCTTTGAAAATACGGTGGAAAATGCGCTAAGAAGAATCATAATAAGTGCGAGTCCCAAGAAAGCAATAATGCCAAAGTACACGCCGAAAATACTGTATGCGGCAACAACGATCCAGAAAATAAGAATCGTCAAAAGATTGTTCAAAATATAGTTCTTTACCGTGTCCGCAATAAAGGTTTTGGGTGTAACCTTATTAAATCCGAACTCTGCCTCGATTTTGAAATTGAATATGTAATCAATGGGGAGCGAGAGAATAGTTTCGGCAAGTCCAACCGCGAGGAAGAAGAGCATCGCCTTCACGTATTCGTTTCCGGGCATTGCGTAGTAAATAACGGAAGCCAGATTCGTGCAATAAAGCGCGATGTTGATTGCAAGACCAACGATACCGCTCACGATGGAGAGCTTGTCCTTTTTGTTGTTGTATCTTCTCCATTTGTCATATTCTTCATCGTTGTAAATGCCTTGAACGCTTGCGGGCAATGGCTTTCCAACCTGCTTGTTTGAAAGGATATGAAGAAAAAGACGATAAAAGAATTGTGTAAGAATTAGAACTAAAAATAAAATTTTATACATGATTTTTTCTCCTTTTTTGTTTTAACTAACTATTCACCTCATCTGGAATGGGTTTGATTTTCTTTTTGTAGATGTAGATATAGAAAATTACACTAAGAATTACGCAAACGATTTCTGCGGTTGGATATGCCCACCAAACATAGTTTACATTACCTGTGAGGGAGAGCAAGTATGCCACGGGAAGAAGTGTAACAAGCTGACGTCCGATTGATACGAACATTGAGAAAAGGGAATAACCGAACGCCTGGAATACTGCGGAGCAGATGATTGAAAAGCCTGCGAAAATGAAGCTTATTGAGATTGTACGAAGCGCAGGAATACCAACTGTATTTATTGCTTCATCACTAAGGTTGAACATTCCAAGGAATACGTCGGGAAAAATTTGGAACAAAGCAAAGCCAAAAAGCATCATTGAAACGGCGTAGATAAGTCCAAGCTTTATCGTGCGAATCAATCTTTTCTTCTTTCTTGCACCATAGTTATATGAAACTATTGAAATCATACCGTTATTAAATCCGAAAACGGGCATAAATATGAAGCTTTGGAGCTTGAAATAAATTCCAAAAACATTAACCGCGTATTGGGAAAGCGGCATAATAATTTTGTTGAATGATGCGGTCATAAATGAACCGATGGAGTTCATGAGGATGGAGGGAAAGCCGATTTTTAAAATTTCGGAAATTATTTTGATATCGGGCTTTACATTTTCAAATTTTAAGGTTATCTCATCATTTTTGGTTTTTTGGAGATAAATTCCTATCAAGGCGGAAGCTATTTGTCCGATTACGGTAGCGTAAGCGGCACCTGCAATACCCATTGCAGGGAGTCCAAACCAACCATAGATTAAAATTGGGTCAAGTACTATATTGAGGATTGCACCTGCGGTTTGGATAGTCATTGAAAGCATGGTCTTGCCTGTTGACTGCATATATTTTTCGTGAACGACCTGGCAGAATAGACCAAATGATGCAAGGAAACATATTCTTAAGTATTTGACACCCATTTCAATGACTTGCGTTTTACCCGCCTCTGCGGCAATATCGGCGGTCATAAGGTTGAAATATGGACGAATAAGTGCAATACCAATTGTTGCGAACAAAAGATAGCTCAAAATTGCCAAGAAGAGTCCCTGTCCTGCAATTTTATCGGCTTTTTCTCTATTTCCGATTCCAAGATTTCGAGAAATTAAAGCATTGATACCAACGCCTGCGCCAACGGAAACTGCAATCATCAAGTTTTGGGCGGGAAATGCAAGGTTTACGGCGGTCAATTCGTATTGTTCGGGACTAATTCCTGCCACAAAAAGACCGTCAACTATATTGTAAAGTGCCTGAATGAGCATTGAAAGCATCATTGGGATTGACATTGATAGGAGTAATTTGTTTTCGGGCACATAGCCCATTTTGTTTTCTTTTACTGTTGTGCTCAATTTTGTACCTCCGATTTTTTTAGTGTTTTAACATTACATTATAACATATTAATCGACATATTTCAATACTTATGCAAAAACTTATAAAAAAAGGACGTTTGGGGTGTGAACGTCCTGTTTTTTGTGTTATTTATTTACAAAAATGGCTCTTTCGGGGCTTGTGCCTTCACCAAACGAGCCTATTTCGATAAAGCGCACGGTTGAGTGCGCGTGAGTTTTGCCCCAATCGTCAAAGCCTGCGGGGTGAATGTGTTCACCAAGATAGCAATCTATGAGCTTCACTGCTCCATAATCCCTCCACGGACGAGCGATATAGCAGGAGTGCGGCGGAACGTTTTCGCGTGCGGTGAATCGACAATTCTTAGCAACGAAGCCGATTTCGACATTTTTGGGGGTTGATGGAGCAAAAACAAAGCCCTTTTCGACACTTATGAATTCACAATTTTCAAAATATGCGGTTGCGCCACCGAAAATGAAGTCAACGCCGCCCTCGATTGTACAATTTTTGAAGAAAAAAGTGCGATTTTTTCGTTCTGTGAATTGTTTTGGGCCTAAAAATCCACCCGGGATTATTTCTTTTTCAGGGAGGGGGGCAAGAAAAAGGGTGTCTTGATGCCCTCTCAAAATGCAGTTTTCGAGAGAAATATTATCTCCGTCGAGATAGAGCGCGATGGCTTGTCCGACGTCCTCACCTTTTCCTGCGGTGTTTTCAAAGGTGCAATTTTTGAACTTGATGTTGTCACCGTCGACGAGCACCGTGTATGAACGAAAAGTGCCACGTGGTGTGCCATCGGGGTGAATTTCGCGTGCAAAATGCGAGCCGCTAAATGTTTGATTTTCTATTGTGATATTGCTTTCGCTTATGTGAATTTGAGACATTTTGTTACCTCTAATGAGTTTTGATGTGAATATTTTATCATATGTTGGGGTTTTTGTCAACATTGAGGATGGGGTTCAAATTTTGATTTATCGCTCCGTTAGCCTTCT
>JAZQUS010000041.1:0-13492 GCA_045631445.1 Eubacteriales bacterium | reverse complement strand
ACAAACCAAGGAGAGAGTATATCACTAAATGTTTATTTTGTCAATAGGATTTTTATTAAAAATTACTTGATAAATAAAATTATTTATGTTACAATTATAAAAAAGTTTTATGGAGGAAATATGAAAATATTTTTTAGGAATTCTTGTGATTGGGCTCAGGTATATGCGGTGGTAGGCAATGAAAAAATTATGCTTACTTCGTGTGACGATGGCGATTTTACTTTTGATTTTGATAATGTAAAATATGATAGTTTATATTTTGAAAATGGTCTTGGTGAAAAATCGGGTATAGTTTACCCCGGAAATCTTTCTATTGGTGTTGACTATAAGTTAAACGAAGGAATGGGAAAAAAATTGACCTATTTGTTTGCTAAAGATATTGAAAAGACCGGTAGAGTCGATAATTATGTTATTTGTGACGAACAAAACCTTGCTCATCGCAAGGATAAGAGCAAAAAAGTGAGTGTGCTTGTGCCCGAAAGCTATGATGGAGTGACTCCACACGATATTTTATATTTTTTTGATGCGCAAAATTTGTTTGGCTTAGCAGGGGATTACACAAAGGACGGTGACCCTTACGGCTCGTGGCAGCTTGACATTGTTTTGAGTGAAATTCACCGTCAGTACGGTAAGAATATAATTGTTGTGGGTATTGACAATGCGGACGAATATAGAAGTCACGAATTGTTTATGAATCCAGATGAATTTGGGGTACTTGCACCTTTGGCTACAGCTATTCCCGACGATGATTTTTCAAGGGGCTATCTTGAAGGATTATCTAACTTTATGGCTGGTACTTTGCATTCATTTATCAAGGAAAAATATTGTGTTAGTGAAGAAAATATAGGAATTGGAGGTTCATCTATGGGTGGTATTGCATCTTTCTATTGTGGACTTCGCGAGATGGGATTTTATAAGTACGTTTTATCATATTCACCAGCTTATGCGCTTTATGAGATGAGCGCTTTTGAAAACTATTTTGAGGGTAAGAATTTTGCAGAGAATAGTGACAAATTACCCAAGGTTCACATTTATTGCGGTGAGGGTGATCCGCTTGAAAGATTACTTGTTGGTGCTTCAAAGGAGATGAAGCGTGTTTTGGTTAGATTTGGATATCCTGCAGACAAAATTTTTGAAACTTATGATATAGAAAAGCCACACAATGAGGAATCTTGGCGACTTGTTTTGCCTGAGAGCTTTGAAAAATTACTTTAATTTTTGCAAAATCTATTGCAAAATTATATTATTTTTGGTATAATATCAAAGTAATTTTGATTTTTATGAGGTTATATGAAAAAGAATAAATACTTTTCAATGCTGCTACTATTTTTAGCAGCATTCTTTTGGGGATTTGCCTTTACGGCTCAGGACCTTGTTGCAGATATTCCGCCAATTACGGTTGGTATGGTTCGATGGTTTATCGGTGCGTTCTTCCTTTTCTTTGTTATAATGATTTTAGACAGGGTAACAAAGAGTGAAAGAAAATTGGTTTCAAAGGGCGGCTTGGATTTTACCAAAACCGAAATTAGAGCCGGTATTTGGTTGGGAATAATCATTTCCATAGCATCTGTTTTTCAACAAATGGGCATAAATCAGGGAACATCGGGCGGAAAGGCGGCATTTATTACCGCGCTTTACGTTGTTTTAGTTCCAATATATGCTTTGTTTTTGAAAAAGCACGTGAAAGTACATGTTTGGGTTGCAGTTTTTGTTGCAGTTATTGGATTTTATCTTCTTTGCATAAAAGAGGGAGAGGGAATTGTTCCTTCTGATTTTTGGGTTATTTTGAGTGCGATGATTTATCCCATTCATATTCTCACAATCGACCATTTTGCTCCAAAATGCGATTGCATCAGAATGTCTTGCTTGCAATTCTTATTTGCATTTATTATCAATGGGGTGCTTGCATTTTGTCTTGAATCTCCCGTTGATTTTGTGGCGATTGGCACACATATTTTGCCATTCTTGTATCTTGGTGTATTTTCAAGCGGAATTGCATACACCTTGCAAATCGTGGGACAGAGGAACGTTAATCCGACGGTTGCATCCCTTATTTTGTCACTTGAATCAGTATTTGGACTCTTAGGCGGAATGGTGATTTTGGGTGATAAGCTCGAAATTAAAGAATATATCGGCGCAGGGCTGATATTCTTGGCGGTTGTGCTTTCACAAATAGAATTTAAAAAGAAAAACCGTGTTGAATAAACACGGTTTTTCTTTTAATCTTCCTTTTTGAGTTTAGCAAGTGGGTTTTGTTCCATTGCATTTTTCATATGCTCGTTTGAAACGTGGGTGTAAATTTGTGTGGTGTTAAGTTGCTCGTGACCGAGAATATCTTTAAGCACGCGCACGTCAACGTTTCCGCTTTGATACATAAGTGTTGCGGCGGTGTGGCGGAGCTTGTGAACGGAGAAGTGCTTTGCCTCAAGTCCTGCAAGGTCGAGATATTTATAAACCATCCATTGAACAGTTTTCACACTAATTCTTTTATTAAGTCTGCTTAAAAAGAGGGCTTTTGTTTGCACGTTTTCATATTTTGGACTCAAACGGATTTCGAGATAATCGTGAAGCACAGTTCTGCACGCCTCGTTGAGATAGATTACGCGCTCCTTGTTGCCCTTACCGAGAACGCGAAGGGAACGAAGCTCGCGGTCAATATCGTTTAGATTGATGCCTACAAGCTCGGAAAGTCGCATTCCACAGTTGAGGAAAAGTGTGAGAATACAATAGTCGCGTTCTTTGGTGTTTGATTCTGGATCATCAAGAACTGTTTGAAGAAGCATCAGGGATTCATCAAGCGTCAAAAATTTTGGTAGGGTTTTCTTGGGCTTGGGAGATTCGATGTTGATTGCGGGATTTTCCTCAAAATAGTTGCGCTTAACGGTGAAATACTTGTAAATTCCCTTGATTGCGGAGAGCTTGCGCGCCTTGGCACTCCACATATTTTTTCGTGTGTCGCTTGTGTAGAAAAGGAATTCGTAAATTTGCTCGGTTTTGACCTTTGAAAGATAGTCGGCATCGATGCTTGTTACGTCGATTTCATAGAACTTTTCGGAGTCAATTTCGATTTTGTTTTCGATTGCCAAAAGGTAGCGGAAAAATGTTCGAAGGTCGAGCATATATTCGTTTACGGTCTTATCGGAGCAGCCCTGAATTGTGCGCTTGTATATAGCGAATTGTTGAACGTCCTGTGAAAATTCGTGAAGTTCGGGGAATGAGCTCATATCATACCTCCAATTATACAAAATTATTTACTTTATTATAGCATAGTTTTGCGAGAAAGGGAAGAGGTTTTTAAAAAATAAACAAAAAAAGCAAGTCATTTGACTTGCTTTTTTGGCGTGCCATGAGGGATTCGAACCCCCGACCTTTTGGTTCGTAGCCAAACACTCTATCCGGCTGAGCTAATGGCACATATCACTTTCTGCGACTTATATATAATAACACATTATGTATAATTTGTCAAGACTTTTTAGAAAAATATTGAAGAAATTTTTGAATAGATCTTTCAAATATCTGCTAATGTATGAGAATAATAAAATTAAGCCCTATTGTAAAAGAGCAATAGGGCTTTAGATTAAAATTAAACATCAATATCCTTAATATACTCACTGCCGTGTTCGGCGATGAATTTTTTGCGGGCGGCGAGGTCGTCGCCAAGGAGGGTTTCAAACATTACTTCGGTGAGGTAGGGGTCTGCGGGGTCAACGGAGATGAGTCGACGTGTTTCGGGGTTCATTGTTGTTTCCCACATCATTTCGGGCTCGTTTTCACCAAGTCCCTTTGAACGTTGAATGCTATATTTGGTGCCTTCAAGTTTTTTAAGAATTGCTGCTTTTTCAAATTCGTCAAAGGCGAAGTATGTTTTATCCTTTGTTGTGATTTCAAAGAGGGGAGTTTCTGCGATAAACACCTTATGTTCTGCAAGAAGCGTGGGGAGAAGGCGGTAGAACAACGTTAAGAGAAGTGTTCTAATCTGGAAGCCGTCTTCGTCGGCATCGGTACAGAGGATAATCTTTGACCATTTGAGGTCATTGATGTCGAATGGGTCGATATTGCCCTTAACCTTGCCCTTGATTTCAACACCGCATCCGATTACGCGGAGAAGGTCGGTGATGATCTCACTCTTGAAAATCTTTTCATAAGAGGATTTCAAGCAGTTAAGAGTTTTACCTCTAACGGGAATAATTGCCTGAAATTCCGCGTTTCTACCGAGCTTACAGGAAGTCAAAGCCGAGTCACCCTCAACGATGTAAAGCTCACGAACAGCGGGGTCTTTGCTTCGACAGTTAACGAATTTTTCAACTTTATTTGAGAAGTCCATTTTGCTCTTAAGACTCTCTTTGAGCTGAATTCTTGTCTTTTCCGCGGTTTCGCGTGAACGTCTATTTAAAAGCACCTGATTTGCGAAAACCTCTGCTTCAATTGGATGCTCCATGAAGTAAATTTCAAGATTCTTTTTCAAAAATTCCGTCATTGCTTCATAAATGAAGGTGTTTGTGATGGATTTTTTTGTTTGGTTTTCGTATGAGGTCATTGTTGAGAAGCTATTAATTACAAGGCACAAGCAATCTGCAACGTCGGTGAACTGAATTTTTGATTCGGTTTTGTTATATTTTCCTGCGTTTTTGATGTATTTATCAAGAGCGTAAACGAAAGCGACCTTTACCGCTTTATCGGGTGATCCACCGTGCTCAAGGTAGCTTGAGTTGTGGTAATATTCGAGTCTATTTACAGTATTTGAAACGCAGAAGGAGAAGTCCGCTTTAAGCTTGTATTCATCCTTATCGTTTCTATCGCGTCCTTGTGTTTCAAGGTGCCACAAAACAGGCTCTGTAGCTGCACTTTCACCACACATTTCTTTGATATAGTCAGAAATACCGTGTTCGTATTTGAATGACTTTTTAGAGAACTTTTTACCGTCTTCTTCAACATTGAGTTCGAATTCAATGCCTGAATTGATTACTGCCTGACGGTGAAGTGTTTCTTCAAAGAAGGAGTGGGGAATATTTATATCCGTGAAAACGTCGAGGTCGGGTTTCCAGCGAATTACTGTACCAGTGCGCTTTTCACCTTTACCGAGTTCGCGTGTTTCAAGCTCTGAAACAGGCTCACCCTTTCTAAAGTGAATGGAGCGCTCGTATGTGCCGTCATATGAATAAACGTCCATATACTCGGAGCTATACTGCGTTGCGCACGCGCCAAGACCGTTAAGACCGAGGGAGTATTCATATGCAGATTCTTCGTTATTGTTATCGTATTTACCGCCTGCATAAAGCTCACAGTATATAAGATCCCAGTTCCATCTGCCTTCGGCTTCGTTGTATCCCAAGGGAACGCCACGACCGTGGTCATCGACCTCGATTGAGTGGTCTTTATATGCAGTTACTTTAATAACGTTGCCGTGACCCTCGCGCGCCTCGTCAACGGAGTTTGAAAGAATTTCAAAGAATGAGTGCTCGCAACCCTCAAGTCCGTCTGAACCGAAAATTACGCCGGGACGCATTCTAACGCGGTCCGCACCCTTTAATGCTTTGATACTTTGGTTATCATATTGTGGTGTAGAATTCTTAGTTTTAGCCATTTTTATCTCCAAAAATATAATAAACTATATAATAATACAATTATACCAAAAAAAATCCGTTTTGAAAAGGGCTTTTTATAAAAAAATATAGAAAAATCAATGATTTTTCTATTGCAAAAATGAAGAAAAAAAGATATAATATAAAATAGGAGATTTTGTTTTTGGAGGCGGGTATGAAAACGGTTGAACTCATTAAAAACAGAATAGGAAACAAACGTTGCGCGGTGCTTGGATTCGGTGTTTCGAATGTGCCTTTAGTTGAGGTTTTAATTAAGTGTGGAAACGAGATTACCGTTCACGACAAGAAGGATATAGAAAAGCTTGGAGATAAGGCAAAGCTATTTTCAAGTCAGGGAGTCCGTTTTGTGACGGGTGAAAATTATCTTGATGAGATTGATGCGGACATTATTTTTCGTTCTCCCGGTATTCGTCCCGATTATGAGGGGATTAGAAAAGCGATTAAAAATGGTGCGGAATTGACAAGTGAAATGGAGCTTTTTTTGGAGCTTACTCCTGCCTATATTTTGGGGGTGACGGGAAGTGACGGAAAAACTACCACGACTACCATTGCATACAAATTGCTCGAAAAGGAATTTGAAAATTCTGACAGAAAAATATACGTTGGCGGCAATATCGGTACTCCTTTGCTTTCAAAGGTTGGTGAGATGACCGAGAGGGATATTTGCGTGCTTGAGCTTTCAAGCTTTCAACTTTTCACCATGAAAAATTCACCTCACAGAGCGGTTATTACAAATTTGAGCCCCAATCACCTTGATTGGCATAAAGATATGGCTGAGTATGTTGAAGCAAAGACGAATATCTATAAGCACGGATGCCACAAGCTTACACTTAATGGCAACAACGAGCTTTCAAAGGAGCTTTTAGTTGCAGATGATATTGAATTGGCTTGGTTTTCGGCATATTATTCGTATGACGACATTGTTGAGAAGTACAAAGACAAACCTGAAGAAAAGTCAAAATCTGCGATGTTTATTCACGAAGGTAACATTTATCGTTATTATAATAATCACGTTTTAAGGGTGCTTAATCTTGATTCTATATTGATTCCCGGCAGACACAATATAGAGAATTATATGGCGGCTATTTCTCTTACTTGGGGAATGGTGTCCGAACCTACCATTTACTATATAGCAAAAACATTTGGCGGTGTTGAGCATAGGCTTGAGCTTGTTCGCGAGCTTAATGGTGTAATTTATATCAATAGCTCAATTGACTCAAGTCCAACACGTACTGCGGCGGCACTTTCGGCTTTGCCGATAAAGCCCATTGTTATTTGTGGTGGTTATGACAAACAAATTCCTTTTGAGCCACTTGCCGATGCGCTCAATGAGAGGGCTAAGGCAGTTGTTCTTACAGGTGCTACTGCAGAGAAGATATATGATGTCTTAAAAAAGAGTAATTCTCAAATAGAAATTTATATTGAAAAAGATTTCAAAGAAGCAGTAATTAAAGCAAGAGCTATTGCCAAGAAGAACGATATAGTTTTGTTATCTCCCGCTTGTGCGAGCTTTGATGCTTTCAAAAATTTTATGGTTCGTGGAAACACGTTTAAACAGATAGTGAATGAATTTAAATAGATTGGAGAAAATTATGGAACTTAAAAAGTTAATTGTTGATCTTTCGTCTCTTATGTCCATTGGTGGATTTGAAAGATTTGAAAGAGAAAAGCTTCTTTCTCTTGTTGGTGATGAGTTTGATGAAAACTATCTTGACAAGGTTGGAAATCAGATTTTTGTTAAGAAATGCGGAAATGAAAATGCTCCCAAGATTATGCTTGACGCTCATATGGACGAAATCGGTATGTACGTTACTGAAATTCTTGATGGTGGTTTTCTTCGCGTTATAAATATCGGTGGTATTGACACTCATATTTTGCAGGCAAGTGATGTTATAATTTACGGAAATGAAGAAAGACTGTTCGGCGTTATTGCTTCAACTCCCCCCCATCTTGCAAGCGGTGACGGTTCAAAGCTTCCCCAAATTGATGAGCTTTTGATTGATACTTGCCTTACAAAAGAAGAATTGGAAAGCAAAATAAGAATTGGTACTCCCGTGGGATTTGCTCCAAAATACACGGAAATTCTTAACAACAAGATTATGGGTAAGAGCTTTGATGATAAGGCATGTGCGGCTTGTGCGCTTTATGCGGCGGCTACTACTCCCCGTGAGGAGCTTGCAGGTGACGTTTACGTTATGCTTTCTTGTTGTGAGGAGGTTACGGATATGGTTGCTCCCGGTGCTTATTCCATTAATCCAGATTATGCTATGAGCATTGACGTAAATCTTGGCAGAGTCCCAGGAACAAAGAAAGAGGAAACTGTGGAACTTGCAAAGGGTCCTTCTATAACAATTTCTGCAGTTACTGACAGAAAGCTTACTAATATGCTTATTGATGTGGCAAAGGAAAAGGAAATTCCTTATCAGTTATCAGTTTCTCCCACACATACCGGAACTAATGCAGTTTCCATTCAACTTGCAAGAGAGGGAATTCCCACGGTTGACGTTGGTCTTCCTCTTGCATCAATGCACACATACAATGAAATTATTTCACTTGATGATACAAAGACACTTTGCGATCTTATTTCTGCATTTATCACGGACAAAAAGATTGCCAAAGAATATGGAGAAGGAGGACTTGTTTTATGATATTTCACGGTAGAGAATTATTAGAATATCTTTGTCAAAAATTCGGTCCTACTGGCTTTGAAAATGAAGTTGCAGATGCGATTATTGAGCAGCTTGAGGATAATTGCGACAAGATTGCTAAAGACACGTTTGGCAACGTTTATGCACTCGTTAAGGGTGAAGGTAGTGATAGAGTTATGATCTCCTCACATATGGACGAGGTTGGATTTATGATTACTGATATTGATGGTGATGGATATATAAAATTTGCAAATCTTGGTGGAATTGACCCAAAGGTGCTTTACGGCAAGCAGGTTATCCTTGGGAATGAAAAGACAAAGATAAACGGTGTTATTGCAGCGAAGGCAATTCACCACAAGCGCAGAGAGGACAGATTTTCCGTTACTCCCATTAAAGAGATGTATATTGACATTGGTGCAAAGGATGCGGATGAAGCTAAAGAATACGTTAATATCGGTGATTTTGGCGTGTTTAATTCCGATTTCGTTTTCTTTGGAACTGACAACAAATATGCGAAGGGCAAGGCAATCGACGATAGAGCAGGTTGCTGTGCTATGATTGAAACAATCAGAAAGATTAGAGAAAATAATATTACTCTTCCTTTTGATACATATTTCTGCTTTACAGTTAGAGAAGAGGTGGGTCTTTCGGGTGCAAGAGTAGCTGCAGAAAAGGTTAAGCCATCTCGTGCGATTATTCTTGAATCGACTGCTATTGGTGATATTGCAGGCGCTCCTGCACATAAGAGAGTTGCAGATGTTGGAAGCGGAGGAGTTGTTTCTCTTATGGATAGATCAACTATCTATGACACCGATTTTGTTAATTTCACACTTGATACTGCAAAAAATAACGATATAAAGGCTCAGGTTAAGAGGTATGTTTCGGGTGGAAATGATGCAGGACACATTCATAAATCGGGCAAAGGTGTTAAATGTGTTGCTATTTCTATGGGCACAAGATATTTGCATTCACCTGCTTGTGTTGCAAGCATGGAAGATTATGAATCAATCAGAGAGCTTGTTTTCGCAATGCTCAAAAATATGAAGGCGGAGGTTTAATATTATGTATAATACACTTAAAACTATTACACTTGTTCACGGAGTTTCAGGTAAAGAGCACCGTGTTGCAAATACACTTAAAGAAATGATCGCACCTTACTGTGATGAATCACATATTGATGCTATGGGTAACCTCATTGCACTTAAAAAGGGTACGTCTGCAAATCCCAAAAAGATTTTGCTTTGCGGTCATATGGACGAGATTGGATTTATCGTTAACTTCGTTGAGGATAACGGATTTATTCGCGTTGCGCCCATTGGTGGCATAAACTGGGTTGCTTGTGCATTCGGTGAGGTAGTATCCGACAAGGGTGTTCATGGTGTACTTGTTCCAAATTCCGGAACAAAGGCGTCTGATTTTGCTCCAGATCTTTTCTACATAGATATTGGCGCAGACAACAAGAAGAATGCAGAAAGAAAGGTTAAGATTGGTGATACTTTTGTTCTTAAGTCCAATCTGACAAAGCTTAATGCAAATAGAGTTGTTGGTCGTCCTCTTGATGACAGAGCAGGTTGCGGTATCGTGCTTGAAATTGCAAAGAGAATTGCAAAAGAGCCCGTTGCAGACGATGTTTACTATGTATTTAGCGTTCAGGAAGAGGTTGGATGCCGTGGCTCAAAGACTGCCGCATTTGCAATTGGTGCAGACGTTTCTCTCACATTTGACGTAACAGGTACAGGGGACACCGCAGGCTCAAAGCCTATGGCAGTTAAGCTTGGTGGCGGCGCGGCTATCAAGATTAAGGATATGTCAGTTATTTGTGACTCTGAAGTAGTGGATAAGCTCACAAGACTTGCAAAAGAAAAGAATATTAAGAGTCAACTTGAAATTCTTGCTTACGGTGGAACTGACACATCATCCATTCAGATGACGGGGGCAGGTTGCCGTGCAGGTGCAATTTCAATTCCTTCAAGATATATTCACTCAGGAGTTGAAATGATTGATATGAACGATTACAAGGCATGTATTGATCTTGCTATTGAATTTATTAAGGAATAATTAATATGGAATTTTCAAATGAAGTTATAAATCTTGTGGCCAAGGCAGAAATCGCCCTCAAGGAAACCTTTGAAGAAATTGACAGAATTTCTTTTAAAAACACTCAGAAGGTAATGAATGCCTTTGCTAATCACAGAGTTTCTGACGGTATGTTTGGCTCTACAAGTGGTTATGGCTACGATGACAAGGGCAGGGATGTTCTTGATGAAATTTGGGCAGAGGTTTTTGAATCTGAAGCGGCACTCGTTAGACATTCTATTGTTAGTGGTACGCACGCGCTCACAATTGGTCTTTTTGGTCTTTTGCGTCCCGGTGACATTATGCTTTCAGTTGCAGGTAAGCCCTATGATACTCTTGAAGAGGTAATTGGTATTGTTGGTGAAGCAGGAAACGGCTCACTTAAAGATTTTGGCGTACAATACCGCCAAATAGAGCTTAAAGAGGACGGCACATTTGATTTTGATGCCGTGGGTAGAGAGCTGAAGGTTAATGCGCAAAAAATTAAAATGGTGTTTATTCAACGCTCAAAGGGTTATCTTAATAGAAGAACACTTACCGTTGATGAGATCGGTGAGATGGCGCGATTTGTAAAATCTCTTTCTCCTGACACTTTTGTTGTTGTTGACAACTGCTATGGTGAATTTGTTGAAGAAAAAGAGCCAACAGCAGTTGGCGCAGACCTTTGTATTGGTTCACTTATTAAAAATCCCGGCGGTGGTATGGCAGAAACAGGCGGCTATTTTGCAGGTACAAAAAAAGCGGTTGAGCTTGTTTCTTACCGTTTGACTTCACCCGGAACAGGTGCAGAGGTTGGTGCAACTATTGGGCAGAACAAGAATATGTATAAAGGACTTTTCTATGCTCCTCACACAACTGCTCAAGCACTTAAAACAGGATATCTTGCTGCATATATGTTTGAAAAAATGGGATATAATGCCGCTCCAAAGTGGAATGAAAAGCGATCAGATATTATTCAGTCTGTTATTACAGGCGACCCTGAAATTCTTTGTGCTTTCTGCCGAGGAATTCAGGCGGGTTCTCCTGTTGATGCATACGTTACTCCCGAGCCATGGGATATGCCCGGTTACACGGACAAGGTAATTATGGCGGCAGGGGCGTTTACTCAGGGCTCATCAATCGAGCTTTCTGCAGATGGACCTATCAGACCTCCGTATACTGTATATTTCCAAGGTGGTCTTACATATGAAAGTGGTAAAATCGGCATTATGAGTGCGGCACAAACTGTTTTGGAGCTTAAAAAATGAGAGATATTTATTTAGATAATAGTGCCACCACTCCAATTTGCGAAGAAGCAAAAAAGAAGATGCTTGAAGCCATGGAGTGTTTTGGTAACCCTTCGTCACTTCACAAAAAAGGTTTTGATTCATCAAAGCTAATAGATGAAGCTCGCACAAAGGTTCTTAACTCACTTTTTGTGAGAGGCGGTAAGGCGGAAAATCTTGTGTTTACTTCAAGTGGAACTGAAGCGGATAATCTTGCACTCATGGGCGTTGCATATGCAAAAACTCGTAGAGCAAGTAGAATCATTACTACAGATTCCGAGCATTCTGCCGTTGAAAACACACTTAAAGAGCTTGAAAATGATGGCTTTGAGGTCGTTCGTCTTTCAACGAAGGGTGGAGTTATTGATATTGAAGAATTTAAGTCGGTGATGAACAATAACACTTTGTTTGTTTCGATTATGCACGTTAACAATGAAACAGGAGCGGTGTATAATATCAAGGAGTGCTTTAAACTTGCAAAGCAGGTAAATCCCGATGTAGTAACGCATACCGATGCGGTGCAATCTTATATGAAGCTCAAGGTTTCACCAAGTGAGCTTTGTGCGGATTTGATTACACTTAGTGCACATAAAATTCACGGTCCAAAGGGAATTGGTGCGCTCTATATCAGCCCTGAGGTTATTAAGAAAAAGCAAATCAAACCTATTATTTACGGCGGAGGACAGGAATTTGGCTTCCGTTCGGGTACGGAAAACATTGTTGGTATTGCAGGATTTGGTGTAGCGGCGGAGAGAGGATTTAAAAACCTTGCAAAAGACGTAGCTTCAATGCGTGAGCTTCGTGCTTATGCTCTTGACAAGCTTTCAACACTTGATGTTAGAGTTAATTTGCCTAAAGGTGACTGCGCTCCGCACGTTATTAATATAACTTTGCCATCAATAAAGAGTGAAACTATGCTTCATCATCTTTCTGCAAAGGGAATTTACGTTTCAAGTGGTTCGGCTTGTTCCTCTAATTCTGCAACCAAAAAAGTAAGCAGAGCTCTTCGTGGCTTTGGTCTTTCGGATTTTGATGCGGATTGCTCGATGAGAATTAGTTTTTCACCTTTTAATACAAAAGATGATGTTGATGAACTTGTTTTGGTTTTGAATGAGGGAATTGAAAAATTAGTTAAAATTAAATAATAAAAACTCTCCGAAAAAATCGGAGAGTTTTTTGTATAATATTATTTATTCTTTTGAACTGCTCTTGTGATTGCCTTAACGATTTCAACAATCGGAATTACAAGGATTGCAAGACCCATAGCAATGCCGTATTCGGTGAGGTCAAGGTGTGCAAGGCTGAATGCGTTTGCAAGGAAGTCAATCTCAATTACTGCTGTTGTAAGCAAGAAGGAGAGAATTCCTGCGCCCCAGAGCCAGAGGTTCTGATTGCTCATCTTGAAGATTGAACCATTAAGGGATCTCATGTTGAATGCATGGAAGATTTCTGCCATTGAGAGTGTCAAGAATGCCATAGATGTGCCAAGCATTTCCGCACTGTATGTGCCCGCGGCAATTGCTTCTGCGTGGTGAAGTTGTGCGAGCCAATCACGACCGATGAAGTAAGAAGCAAGAGTGATAAGAGTTACAAGAAGACCCTGATATACTACTGCAAATCCAAGGCCGCCTGCAAATATGCCTTCTTTAGAGTCACGAGGAGCGCGCTTCATAACGTCACTTTCGGGTTTTTCCATACCAAGAGCAAGTGCAGGGAAGCAGTCCGTGATAAGGTTAATCCAAAGCAAATGAACTGCCAAGAAAATGTTCTGAATACCAAGAAGTGTTGCAAAGAAGATTGTAAGCACTTCGGAAAGGTTGGAAGTCGGATCGTAGCCATGTCGTTCTGTGAGCCAAGGAGTGGTTATCAGGTCTTGTCTTCCTAAGACCGCTTGGCCTCC
>JAZQUS010000040.1:0-1698 GCA_045631445.1 Eubacteriales bacterium | reverse complement strand
CGAAAACCGTGAGCAAAAATACGTAGCCGAAATTAAAAAGTATATTCAGGCGAATTATATTGAATCTATTAAGGTGGCGGATATTGCCGATAAACTCAGCATTAACCGTTCGCACCTTTACCGCATTTTCAAGAACGAAATAGGTATGGGTGTTGAAGATTATATCGTTAATATAAGAATAAATCACGCCAAGGTTTTGCTCGAAAGTACCGAATTTCCCGTAACCACAGTTGCTAACCGTGTTGGCTATAAAAATTACACCACCTTTTTCAAACGCTTTAAACAAACCGTCGGTATAACCCCGCTCGAATACCGCCAAAGGCAAAAACATTAAATCAAAAGAATGCCAAAAAAATAATAAACAACAAAAAATATAAATCTATGTTTCCACAGCAAAACACAGTATAAATTTTCGGGTCATTCGTGAATGCCCCATACGGTATCTTTTCATTGGCATTTTGTAGTACCTTGTAACAACTAAAACTTTATTTCAGGGTAAAGATGTTTCAGTTTAATTCTTGCATCTGCGGTTGAAAAATGCCAAGAAACACCTTTTCGGGTAGAATTGCGTTTTCGACTCCATTCAGACAAAATATCATTGAGTTTGTCTAAAGATGGGATTCTTTCGCCCGATAAGCATTGGATTGTCAATGCAGATAGCTCAATTTCTGCAATATCTAACCACGACCCATGTTTGGGTGTGTAATGAATTTCAAGCTTTTGTATTAAGCGAAAAGCTTCTTCTGGAGAGAATATTTTATAGAATGAAGCGGTTGTATGTGTGTTCAAATTATCCAATACCAGTATGATTTTTTCTGCATCCGAATAAACCTCGTCTATTAACCATTTCATTTGCCTCGCCCAATCTTCGCATGTTCTACGAGCTAATGCATGCGCTTCACGCCACTGACCCAAGGGTTCTGTAAACATAAATATAGAACAAGACCCTTTCCTGACATATTCGCAATCATATTTCTTAGTGTGGTTATTTTCACTCATGGGAATAGGCAAAAACATTTCGTCCAGTAATTGAAAAGGCTTTTCATCCATGCATACCACAGGTCGCTTTTCGTCATAAGGACGAGAATATACCTCTAATATATCCTCCATATGCGCTACAAATTCAGCATTTTGCTTTGGAGGAATACACCACATAGTTTTTAAATGAGGCTTATATTTCGTTTTTTTAACAACCGCTGAACAGTCATATGAGAAATCTCTTCCACAAAATGAAGTTGCACAATTCTCTCACTCAAGAGACGAACTGTCCATCTGGAGCAACCCTTTGGAGGTTCGCTACATGCTAACGCCAAAATCTTTGCTTCGGTTTCTCCGTCGAGCTTTGGAGATGTCGGTGGTGTTTCTCTCTTTTTTCGTGTCAGGTATGCTTCAATATCATGATTAGCAAGAAATTCATCTCGCATATTGTATACCGCTTGAACAGATATTTGTGCATTTTCCGCCGTTCGCTTGTATCGTACGTGATCTGTTTTACCGGTACGATCCAACATTAAAAGAACTCGCGCTCGGGTAATCACATGGGCATTATGAACGCCTTTACGGACTATTTCTTTAAGTTGTATCTGTTCCTCTTCGGTTAAATAAATTTCCTTGTTTAACATTATGGTACACCTCTTTAGTTTTTTCTTTTAGTATACCATATATTTCTTGAAAAGTAAAGTTTAAGTTGTTACAAGG
>JAZQUS010000039.1:0-57333 GCA_045631445.1 Eubacteriales bacterium | reverse complement strand
GTAGCAAATTGGATTTTTCGAGGTGCCTGCTAACACCGAGAAAAATCATTAGTTCTATAACGGCACATAGACAAACCGTGTTTTTGCTCGCAAAATGATGTCGTGTAGACATCAAACGGTTTGTTTGCCTCGCCATTTATTTTCTATTAACTATTGTTTTTTTGCGCGAGGCGTGACACAATTTGCGCGGTCTTAATTCAATACCCACGATTAAAAGTTTTGCGGAGCTTTTTCAAAAGCGACCCATCTTTACTCAACTAACTATTCGCTAAATCCCAATTTATCATTCAACTGTTCCCAATTATATCACAAAATCAAAAAAATATCAACAACTTATTGACTACTCGATTAAAAAGTGATAAAATTAAGCTACTAAACAAAAGGAGAAAAACTATGAGTTGTTTATTTTGCAGAATAATTAACGGAGAAATCCCATCTAAAAAGGCATTTGAAAATGAAAATATTTTTGCATTTTACGACATTGCGCCCCAAGCTCCCGTGCATATTTTGGTAATCCCTAAAGCACATATCGAGAGTGTTGACGGAATCAATGCAGAAAATAGCAAGATTGTTGCAGAGATTTTTGAAAATATTCCTAAAATTGCTAAGGAAGCGGGAATTGAAAACGGATATCGCGTAATTTCAAACTGCGGTGACGATGCTTGCCAAAGCGTTCATCATTTGCACTTCCATATTCTTGGCGGAGCGCAGCTTTCGGATAAAATGGCATAATTCTTAAAAAAACGGCTCAAATGAGCCGTTTTTTGTATAAATATTATAAAATGTATTGCAAAACTAATAAATATGTGCTAAAATTGTTACAAGATGAGTTACATCTAATTTATCTAAAGAAAGGAAAAAACACTATGAAAAAATTATTATCACTTACACTTGTAGCACTCGTGTTACTCACATCTCTTGTTTCTTGTGATATGGAAACTGCGAAGGGTTATCTCATTAACTTCCTTGAACAGTTTACAACAACTCCTGAAACACAAGAGGAATTTAGAACAACTATCACTGAAGAAGAATGGAATTCTGTATTTAATGCAAATAACTTTACCATTGAAATTGTTGTCGGAGAAATGGTCACCCTTATGGTTGTTGATGATTCCGCTATAAAGTACGAAGTAAATGAAGGCGAATATTCAGTGAGTATATTGGTAGATGTTGAAAACGAATGTATGCTTTCCGAAACCAAGGCAGGATGGTTAGCTTTCTATATGGAAGGACTTTCCGCAGAACTTGGAGAATCTGGTGGAGTTACTTTAGAAATGATTGGAATGTCCCCTGAGGAAGGTTCATTTGATAAACTTGTATACAATGAAGAAACTGAGTCTTATACATTAAATGAAGATGGTGTAAATGCTGAATTCTTCTTTGAAGATGGTTTGCTTGCCAAGGGAACGATTTCTGCAGGAGAAGGAGATTATGCTCAATCCTATGAAATCACAAACGTTGGCACAACCGTTATCGAAATTCCTGAATACACTATTATTAATGACGGTAAGGTTGATCCAAGCAAGGCATCTGCAGACGTTAGAACAACAGTTACTAATGAAGAGCTTGCTCCATATCTTGAATTGAGAAATTTCACTATCAATGCAGGTATAATGATTGCTTATATGGGTGTTGATGTAAGCTTGAAGGTTGCTGATACTGCGCTCGAATTGTATGCCGATTATATGGGTGAAGTGATGCAGCAATACGTTGCTTTGGTTGACGGCAAGTTCTATTCTATTGAACAATACGGTGACGGATATCTTGCAACCGATATGGACGCAACTATGGACGATTTTAATGCTGCTATCGAAACCGCAAGAGAATATATGAGCACCGAATACCTCACATATGATGAAGAGGGAAGATATTATAAGGTTAACGTTGAAGGTGTTGAACTTTACCTCTACTTTGAAAACGGAGAGCTTATTAAGGGTGTTTATATAACTGAGGGAGTAGAAATTATTTTGGCTTTGGCAGATATTGGAACAACCACCGTTACACTTCCTGAATTTACTATTGATGAAGAGAATGTAGGAACTGAAATTCCTCCAACTTATGAAGGTGTTGTTACCGAAGAGCAGTGGAACGAGCAAACGAATTCCATTAACTATACGGTAGAATCGTCAGTTGAACGTACTAAAATTTCTACGGGTGAGTCACTCGGTGTATATTCCACACACGCTAAAGGTGCAGAAAATGGTTACTGCGAACCCGGACATAATTATCCTTACCGCGCCTATTTAGATGATGGAGTATATAACATCACTTATAATGAAGAAACCGAAAGATACGAGGCAAGAAAAACAAATTATTCTGTTGAGGATTTTAGCATAAGCTCTCAAACAGTTGAAACTAAGCTTAATTACTCTGATTTCACATACAATGAATATCAAGGTAGATACGAGGGCAACGTAACCTCTGACGGCATTGTATATCAGATGTATTTGTATTTCAATGATGGTGAGCTTGAAAAAATTGGAATGATTGCGTATGTTGATGAATACGATATGAAATTAGTAGGAGAAATATTAGTTTCAAACGTAGGCACAACTGTTGTTGAACTTCCCGAATACGTTATTGTTGAATAATAACTTGTAATAAAAAATCCCACGGCACTTGCCGTGGGATTTTTGCGTATATTAAAACTTTTCTTCTCGTAAAATTACGAATTCAAGTGCTATGACAAGTGCCAAGCAAATAACACCTGAAAGGAGAGAAACTCTGCCAAATTCCATGCCGCCGATTATACCTATAAAGCCGAGAAGAACAACAAAAGCAAACACTGCTTTAGCTGCTACGATAAATCTTGCAGAGCAGAAAAAGTCAAGTATCATATCTATAAAAGAGAGACAATTGTCGGCAAAATCCATGTATGCAGGACGTTTGCGAACGAATGGACGGCAAGTTCCTTTTTTGGAATTTCCGTTATCAAATGTGATGTTGTTTCTTCCTGATTTGTATGTATATGTAGCGTTCATAATTGTGGTCCTTTTCTTGTTTTGGAAATCTTGTGACATCATAATACCACATTTGATATTGTTTGTCAATAGATTTTTTCTAATTTTGGAAAAATATTTTAAAAAATTTTAAAAACCACTTTACAAATAGGAAAATGTGTGTTATAATAATTCCACAAAAGGAAATTCTTGATTTGCAAAGGAGAACTTTTATGGATTATATTGATAGAATAAAATTACTCAAAAGTGAAAAGAAAATAACTAACGATATGCTTTCGGAAATGACCGGAATTCCACTCGGAACACTTTCTAAAATTCTTGCAGGGATTAGTGATAGTCCCAAGCTTTCAAACATCGTTTCTATTTGCGATGCGCTCGGAACAACTCTTGAATACGTTGTGAACGGTGTTCCTGAAAATACAAACAACTTCACTCTTGATAGGGGAGAGATGCGCCTTATTGAAAACTATCGCGCACTCGATACACACGGAAAGGAGCTTGTGACCCTCGTTCTTGATAAAGAAAAGGAAAGAGTAGCACGCGCGCCATATCAGGATCATTCTGTTGATGTTAAGGAGAAATCACCCAAGATTTTGCCTTCTATTGCTGTTCCAACAGAGAGAATTTCTGCTCGCGAGCTTGCTCAAAACAGAGGACTTGGAAAACGTGCGGTTGCACTCTTCGATATGCCTGTTTCTGCCGGTGTTGGTGTTTTCGTAGATTCTCCTGCTAGCGAGGAAATTATGATTCCAGATAACGAAAGAACTCGCGAGGCAGATTTCGCGCTCCGAATTAGTGGTAACAGTATGGAACCCAAATATCGCGATGGCGACGTTCTTTTGGTTGCTAATTCCGATTACGTTGAGGTTGGTGAGCTTGGTATTTTCATTCTCGACGGAAACGGATTTTTCAAGATTTACGGTGGTGACCGCCTCATCTCTATGAACACGATGTACGGTGACATTTTGCTTAAGGATTTTGAAAACGTTAGCTGCGTTGGTCGAGTAATTGGTAAATTGAAAAGAAAATAATAAATAAAAGGCGCATTTCACTTGAATTTGCGCCTTTTTTGTGTTATTATGTACTAGTATTCAAATTTTGATTTATTTGGAAGTTAGTTGAGCAAAGATATGGGGCTTTTTTGAAAAACCGCCCCACACCCTGAAAAACTTTAAAATGTGGGTATTAGTGTAGCCGTACAGTTGTAAAAATTCTACCAAATTCCGCGCAACGCGCGTGACTCACTTCTGACGCGCTCGTCACAATCGTTTTCACCGCACAAGTGCGATAAAAACCGCGCCTTGCTACTCTGCGCATAGACATTTTGTTATCAACATGTCTATCCATTTAGTAGCAAATTACAGTTTTTCGAGGTGCCTGTCATACACCGAGAAAAACGTTATGTGTCAACTTGTTGACACAATTTGCGCAAAATCTTGCGCGAAGCTGATTAAAAGTTTTGCGGAGCTTTTTCAAAAGCGACCTTTTTTATCTTTGTAACTACTCGCTAAATCCTAATTTATCAAATAAAAATCTTGGAGAAACTTTATGAAAATAGTATTTTTAGATGCTCTTGCTTTGGGCGGAGATATTGACCTTTCGAATTTTAATGACTTGGGTGAGGTTGAGGTGTATGGCTCAAGCACCGAAGAAGAAATTAAAGAAAGAACTGCTGATTGTGATGTGGTTATCACAAACAAACTGAAATTGAATGAAAAAACGCTCGCAAATGCGAAGAATTTAAAACTCATTTGCGTTACTGCTACGGGCTTTGACAATATTGACGTTAATTACGCTAAAAATAGAAGCATCGGTGTTTGTAACGTGGTTGGCTATTCAACCAACAATGTTGCGCAGATAACGGTTGGGTTTGTTCTTCAACTTATTAATAAGAGCAAGGAATATCAAAGAAGCGTTGCAAATGGTTATTATAGCGAACGCGGAGTTGCCAATATTCTTGCGCCGACATATCACGAAATTAACGGTCTTAAGTGGGGAATTATTGGGTTTGGAAATATCGGTAGAGCTGTAGCCAAAGTAGCCGAAGCACTTGGTTGCGAGGTGCTTGTAAATAAGAGGAAAGAAGTATCTGATTACAAATGTGTTGATATTGATACGATTTGCAAGGAATGTGATATTATTACGCTTCATACTCCACTTAATGAAGGTACGCGAGGACTTATTGATGCAAAGAGAATTGCAAGTATGCGTGATGGAGTTATACTTGTAAACGTTGCAAGAGGTGCGGTTACTGATGAGTCCGCTATTGTTGATGCTGTGAAATCCGGTAAAATTTCAGGATTTGGATGCGATGTTTATTCCTGTGAGCCGTTTGGTACAAGCCATCCATTTTATGAAATCAAAGATAAGGATAACGTTCTTCTCACTCCCCACATGGCTTGGGGCTCATATGAAGCAAGAGTTAGACTTCTTGGGGAAGTTAAGGAAAATATAAAATCATATTTTAGTGGTGAAATAAGAAATAGAATAGATTTGAAATAAAAAAGTCGAGAGGCAACGCCTCTCGACTTTTTAATTATTTTACTTCATTGTATTGGAAAAGACCGATTTTGATGTATTTAACACCATTTTCTTCACCCTGCGCAAAGGAGTGACTTTCGGTTTCATCTCCAAAGGTGAATTGGATAACCAACTCGCCCGCGTTCTTTTCACTATCTACTATTTTATAAGTGCCTTCGGTAGTTTTTGTGAAACCACCGATTTCATATGTTTTGATGACTTTGTTGAATTTAAATTCATACGTTGTAGATGTTAACTCATTACTGTATTTTCCCAAAATTACTTTTGAACATGAAACAAGTGTGATAGCAAGCATTGCAATAACCATAACCGCAGATAAAATTCTAATTGTTTTCTTCATAAAAATGTACTCCTTTTGAAATTTGATTGTTGTAAGGTGTTCTTACTATACTGATTATATCAAAAAAGTAATTAAATGTCAATTATCAATAATGATAATTATTACTATTTATTTTTGTGCATTTTGAATAAAAAATTATCGTTAAAATTTATAGACAAAACAATAATTATATGATATAATATAATGTCAAAGTGTAATTTGGCAAATAATGTTAATAATTTACTTATATACAAACTAAGCAGAAAGGAGCAAAAATGCTTGAATTAAAAAATGTGTCTTATGTCGTTAAGGATGAAAACGGCGCGGACAAGGAAATATTAAAAAATATTAATTTAACAATAGACGAGCGTTTTGTTGCTATTACAGGTCCTAACGGTGGTGGCAAATCAACGCTTGCAAAAATAATAGCAGGAATTTATCAACCAACTGGTGGTCAAATTCTTTTTGACGGTGAGGATATTACAAACGTATCAATTACCGACAGAGCTAGAAAGGGAATTAGCTTTGCATTCCAGCAGCCCGTTCGCTTTAAGGGGCTTACAGTTAAGGATTTGATTACACTTGCGGCAGGTAAGCCTATTAGTGTTGCAGAGGCGTGTAACTATCTTTCAGAGGTTGGACTTTGCGCAAGAGATTATATTAACCGCGAGGTTAATGCATCTTTGTCGGGTGGTGAACTTAAGAGAATTGAAATTGCACTTATTATCGCGCGTTCAACAAAGCTTTCTGTGTTTGACGAGCCCGAAGCTGGAATTGACCTTTGGAGCTTTAACAATCTTATTAAAGTATTTGAAAGAATGCACGAAAAAACACACGGCTCTATTCTTATCATCTCCCACCAAGAGAGAATTTTGAATATTGCCGATAGAATTATAGTTATTGCCGACGGTGAGATTCGCGAGAGCGGAACAAAGGATGAAATTATGCCTTCGGTTCTCGGCTCGGGTGCACCCTGCTCGGTTTTGACGGATAATATTTAAGGAGGCTGCTATGGATCAGATTAAAAAGAATTTGCTTATGCAGGTAGCCGATCTTCACACAGTTCCAGAAGGAGCGTATAATATCCGTGAAAACGGTGCTGCTGCAGGTAGAAAAACAACTGCGAATATTGATATCGTATCTAAAACGGACAAGCCCGGAATTGATATAATCATTAAAGCAGGAACTAAAAATGAAAGTGTGCATATCCCTGTAATCATAAGTGAGAGCGGACTAAAGGATATGGTTTATAACGATTTCTATATTGGAGAGGGCGCGGACGTAACCATTATTGCAGGTTGTGGAATTCATAACTGTGGTGATCAAGACTCTGCTCACGACGGTATTCACTCCTTCCACGTAGGCAAAGACGCGCGCGTTCGTTACGTTGAACGTCACTACGGTGAGGAAGAGGGTACTGGTGAAAACATTATGAACCCTACTACAATCATTGAAATTGATGAGGGTGGCTATCTTGAAATGGAAACCACTCAAATTAAGGGAATTGACTCTACAATCCGTAATACCGAAGCGGTGGTTGGCAAGGGTGCAACCCTTATCGTTAAAGAGAAAATAATGACACACGGAAAGCAACATGCTGAAACCGTGTTTAACGTTGACCTTAATGGAGAGGGCTCAAGTACAAACGTAATTTCACGTTCCGTTGCAAAGGATAATTCAACACAAACTTTCCTTTCCAAAATCAATGGAAACAACGAGTGCTACGGTCATACGGAATGTGATGCTATTATTATGGATAATGCAAGTGTTCGAGCAATTCCTGAAATTACTGCAAACGATATCAATGCTTCTCTTATTCACGAGGCGGCAATCGGTAAAATTGCAGGTGAACAGCTCATAAAACTTATGACTCTTGGGCTTACCGAGCAGGAAGCCGAAGAGCAGATTGTTAACGGATTTTTGAAATAATTTGAGTATGCGCCCGACACCGCAAGGTGTCATCCTCGATAAAAGCGAAGGATCTTGGGCGCTTGCTTTATAGAAAGGAAAATAATTATGTCAAAACTTATTGGTAACGCAATAGTGGGACAAAGCGGTGGACCTACTGCGGCAATAAATGCAACATTGGCGGGTGTTGTTCGTGGAGTGCTTGAAAACGTCCACGACGGTTCTATAAATGTTCTTTATGGAATGAAAAACGGAGTTGAAGGGCTTTTGAGGGAGGATATTGTTAATCTTTCTGTATTTTTTTCGGACTTTGAAAAGATAGATATTCTTGAACAAACTCCTGCTGCGGCTCTTGGTTCTTGCAGAAAGAAGCTGCCTAAAATTGACGAGTGTAGAGAAACTTATGAAAAGTTAATAGAAATATTCAAAAAATACGATATTCGATATTTCTTCTACATCGGCGGAAATGACTCAATGGATACCGTTGCAAAGCTTTCTGAATATACAAAGGAGTGCGACTATGAAATGAGAGTTATCGGTGTGCCTAAAACCATTGATAACGACCTTGTTGGCACTGATCACACTCCCGGTTTTGCTTCTGCGGCAAAATATATTGCAACCACAATGACCGAAATTATACGCGACTGCGCGGTTTATACCACTAAAGCGGTAACTGTTGTTGAAATTATGGGACGCGATGCAGGTTGGCTTACTGCTTCTGCGGGGATCCCTAAAGCGTTTGGTGGAGCAGTTGCGGATCTTATTTATTTGCCTGAACGTGCATTTAATAAAGAAGAATTCTTTGCGGATTTGAAGGCAATTCTTGATGTTAAGCCTAATGTTGTTGTTGCGGTAAGTGAGGGCATTAGATTTGCAGACGGAACTTACGTTTGCGAGGGCTTTGGAATTGCTTCGACTGACGTTTTTGGTCACAAACAACTTTCGGGAACGGGAAAAGCACTTGAAATTGCAATAAAGAATGAATTTGGATGTAAGGTTCGTTCTATTGAACTCAATCTTCCTCAAAGATGCGCCTCACATCTTGCTTCTAAAACTGATATTGAAGAAAGCGTACGTGTTGGACGTGCGGCGGTTAAGGCGGCAAGTGAGGGGGTAACTCGTCAGATGATGACAATCGAAAGAGTGTCAACTGTTCCTTATGTAACTGAAATTTCTCACCGTGATGTGAGCGAAATTGCAAATAAGGTTAAGCACGTTAACGACGAATATATAAATGAAAGAGGAAATTCCGTAACCGACGAATGCGCTCGTTACCTCTTGCCACTTATCCAGGGTGAACTTGATGTTAAATACGAAAACGGAATTCCTAAGCACATTATAATATAATGGATAGAGAAAGCATAAGAAAAGAATTGAGATGTACTATCCACCCTCTTAATTCCTTGAAAACTTATAAATATACGGTTATTTGTTCCAATTTCAAAGGAAAATGGATACTTTCAAAGCATAAAAACCGCAATACTTGGGAAACGCAGGGCGGTCATATTGAAAATGGTGAAACACCTCTTGAAGCGGCAAAAAGAGAACTGTTTGAAGAAAGCGGTATTGTTGATGCCGACGTTTATCCAGTTTGTGATTATAATGGGTATAATTCCAAGAGCAACGCAAACGGAATGGTGTTCTTGGCTATAGTTCATTCGGTGGGAGAATTACCCGAAAGTGAAATGAAGGAAATTGCTCTTTTTCAAGAGTTGCCGAAGGAACTTACCTATCCACTAACCTCTCCTGTATTTTATGCGGAAGCTAGTAAGCTATTGCTCCAAAAGCAAGGGAGAAGAAAACAATCAGATGTAAACCCCTTTGAAAATAGTGATAGCAATAAAAGATATTATACTTATGACTATTTTTTAAAGAAAACTTACGGTGGAAAATGTGCTAAAATTCCCCTCGATGCAGGATTTTCTTGTCCGAATATGGATGGAAAATGTGGTATTGGCGGCTGTATTTACTGTTCCTCTCGTGGAAGTGGCGATTTTGCTGAAAGTGCAATGCTTTCTATTGCGGAGCAATTTGAATTGACTCGTGCAAAACTCTCGTCAAAATGGAGCACCGAAAGAACAATTCCATATTTTCAGGCGCGCACAAACACCTATGCGCCACTTGAAAAAATCAAAGAAAAATTTGAAGAAGCTCTTACTTGTGAGGGTGTTGTGGCGATGAATGTTGCCACAAGAGCTGATTGCTTGCCCGACGATGTGGTTGAATATCTTGCAGAGCTTGGAAATAGGGTTGATTTGACGGTTGAGCTTGGGCTTCAGACGATTCACGATGAGGTGGCGGCACTTATAAATAGGGGACATAGTTATGCTCAGTTTGTTGATGGTTTTGAAAGATTAAGACGAGCAAATCCTAAAATTCGTATCTGTGTGCATATCATTTTTGGACTTCCGACTGAAACTGACGAGATGATGCTCGAAACCGCCAAAGTGGTGGGGGCATTGCGTCCTGACATGGTAAAAATACATCTTTTGCACGTGATAAGAGGTACGGTTCTCGCGAAATGGTATGAAAGTGGGGAATATACCCCTCTTGAAAGGGAACGATATATCGAGCTTGTAGCTACTGCCTTGCAGTATTTTCATAAGGATACAGTCATTGCTCGACTCACGGGTGACGGTGTTGCAGACGATTTGCTTGCGCCCGATTGGTCGCGTAAAAAAACAACTGTAATCAACGATATTGATAAATACCTTTTCATCCACAATATGTGGCAGGGAAAGATGGTTGATTAATTCTAGATGCTAAAGGAGCACTTCGGTGCTCCTTTTTGTGTTTTCAATATTAAAAATATCCAAAAAACGAAAAAAAACAGGGAAAATCCCCCACCTGAAATATGGTTGAGTGGTGGAGGGGTGATTAAAATGCTCCAAAATTCATTTTGAGTGGATTTTGGGGCTGTTTTTTGTCAAAACAGGCAAATATTAACAAAAAGTCAATTATTTGTTTACAAAAAATTCATAAAATTTATTGAACTTTTTTTGAAAAAACTATTGCATTTTTTGGCTCTATATAGTATAATAGTGATGCTTCGTGGTGAAAAAACCCATAGAAGTGTTTAAAAGTGGTGAAAATTGAGATTTTTGACCGATTTTATGAAAGGAGTGGAGAGTATGTTATCAAACAATTTCAAGCATAATGTTGACTCTAAAAATCGTCTTTTTGTGCCTGCGAAATATCGTGAAGAGCTTGGCGAAACATTTGTGGTTTCTCAAAGCATTCGCGGAAATTATCTCAAAATTTATTCTCACACAGAGTGGGAAAAATACATTGCTCCCATCAAGCTCCTTCCTCGTAAAACGAGTGAGGAAGCACTCCGTTTCCTTATCGGTAATTCGATTGAGGTTTCACCCGACGGTCAGGGAAGAATTATTCTTCCAAATTCAATGCTTCAGTTTGCAAGTATCACAAAGGGAACGGTAATCATCGGTTGTGGTGACTACGCGGAAATTTGGGCTGAAGAATCTTATGAAAACAATCAGGAAGAGCAAGACATGGAAGCACTTCGTGCGGCTCTTGAAGATTGCGGACTTTGATTATGAGCGAATTTTCACATTTTTCTGTGCTCCTTAATGAGTGCATTGAAAATCTCAATATAAAGCCCAACGGAATTTACGTTGACGGCACGGCGGGTGGCGCGGGTCACTCCTCGAAAATTGCGGAGCAACTTGATGGTGGTTTGCTTATTCCGATTGACCAAGATGAAGATGCAATCAAGGTTATCACTGAGCGCCTTGCTAAATATGGTGATAGGGTTAAAATTGTTAGAGATAATTTTTCTAATATCAAAAGCATTCTTGAAAATCTTGGTATTGATAAGATTGATGGACTTCTTTTGGATCTTGGTGTTTCATCTTATCAGCTTGATACCGCGGAGCGCGGTTTCTCTTATATGGCAGATGCGCCGCTTGATATGAGAATGGACAACAGAGCAGTAAGAAGCGCTTATACGGTTATCAATGAATATTCCGCGGATGAACTAAAAAAAGTTATCTACGATTTTGGTGAGGAGAGATTTGCTCCCAAGATTGTTTCGGGAATTATTAATGCAAGACCTGTTAACACAACAGGTGAGCTTGTTGAAATAATTAAAAAATCACTTCCTTCTTTTGCGAGAAAGGAAGAATGGAGCTCGGTTAAAAGAGTTTTCCAAGCAATAAGAATTGAAGTTAACAAGGAGCTTGATGTTATTGCTCCTGCTATTGAAGCGGCGGTTAACTCAATGAATCCTGGTGGACGAATCGTAATTATCACATTCCATTCACTTGAGGATAGAATCGTTAAGCAGACATTTAATAATCTTGCGAGTGGATGCACCTGCCCTAAAGACTTTCCTGTGTGCGTGTGCGGCAACAAGCCAAAGGTTAAGGTGCTTACTAAAAAGCCAATACTCCCAAGCGAAGAGGAGCTTGCTATTAATAGTCGTTCCAAGAGCGCAAAGCTTAGAGTTGCAGAAAGAATATAAATGAAAGGAATTTGCACGATGAAAAAAGTTCAAAACTCTGAAAAACAAAACAGAGCGCAAAATGAACTTTTGAAGTATTATGAAAATCGTGCGAGTGGTTTTGATAATTCTTCTGCATATACCGAGCAGAGAGCAAGAGAAATTGCTTCGAGAGCTGCTTCGCAAAAGGTGAAGCGCGAATACACTCCTGAGGCAAATGCACGTCTTGATACGGTAGTTGTTTTGGATGGTATTGACGAGGCAAGATATAAAGACGATAAAAATAAAATGAATACTAATAAAAATGATATAAAAGCTAAGCTCGAAAGAGAGGCGGCGCGTTCTAATCCAAAGCGTGATGGTGTGGAAACGCAAGGCAATTCAATAAAACAGAGCAAAAAAGCTAACTCAAAAATCAAGGATTTAACGCAAGAGACGGTAAAAACTTGGGTGCCTCTTGAGGAAAGACACAACGAAACAATAATTGAGGGGAATAAAACGAGATTCCCGAAAGGAATTGTTTTAGCAATAATTGTTATAACGATTTCGTTATTGCTCATCGTTAGTTCGATAGTTCTTCTAGGTTCTGCAAGAAACGAGAAGAATGCTCTTGAGGATGAAATTAAGGCGCTTGATTTTGAAATATCCGAACTCAAGACGGATCTTGATAGAAAAAACGAAAATGCGGATATTGAAATTTTTGCTGAGGAAGCTCTTGGTATGATTAAGCAGGAGCACATACAGGCAGAATATATTAAAAGTAATAAAACTGATGGATTTAACAAGGTTGATGCAGAAAAAATCTCGTTTAAATCCCTTATACAATGGATTTTTCAACAATTTAAATGAAAAATCATAAAGCTTGCCTTCGGCGAATAATATAAAGAAGGCAGATTTCTTTCCATTTGCCACACTTGAAAAACGGTGAAGAGCAGGACAATACCCTTCGTGGAGGTTGGGTGTTTTGTCACGGAGCAAAAGCAGCGGCCCATTTGCTTGAATCCGGCTCTCACCGTTTATTTTTCGAAATTTGGCAAATAGTTAAAGGAGCGTGATGAATTGAACAGCGAATCCATTAGTCACGAAAGATTAAAAAGAGCAACTGTAGTTCTTGTTGGAATATTGCTTGTGTTTGCAATATTGCTTGGCAGAATTTTTTGGATACAGACGGTAGATTTTAATAGATATCTTTCAAAGGTCATTGATCAAATGACTACACAATCAAAGGTTTCAGCAGAGCGCGGAACTATATACGATAAGAATGGCAACATTCTTGCGACTAATATTACGACTTATAGAGTTTTTATTGCGCCAAAAAGCATTTTGAACAATCAAAATAAGGCGGATGAGGACGGTAAAAATATAAACTATGCTGAGGATATTTCGAGAGGACTTTCCGAAATACTCGGTGTTGATTATGAAGCTGTATACAAGCACACTAAGTACACCGATAAGCTTGATAGAACCATAATGAAGCACGTTATGGATGAGAAAGCCGATGAGGTGAGAGAGTTCATAACTGAAAACGATTATGATGATATGATATATCTTGAGGCAATGAGCACAAGATATTATCCAAATTCCGAGCTTGCTTCTTCCGTTCTTGGATTTACCAATAGTGACGGTGACGGTTTATATGGACTTGAGGCACAATATCACGATATTTTGGCGGGTACTGACGGATATTATGTTACGGCGCGTGATTCATATGGAAATGAAATTCCCTATGAATACCAAAGTTACATACCTGCTCAAAACGGCGGAAATTTAACTACAACGATTGATTCCTACATTCAAAGTGTGCTTGAAGAACAGCTTCTTGCTACTGTGAATGAATGCGGTGCTATGAACCGTGCTTGTGGAATTGTTGTTAACGTTAAAACAGGAGCGATTCTTGCTATGGCAACGGTTCCTGGATTCGATCTTAATGATCCTTGGAGCTTGAATGAATATTATTCTAACTTTCTTTTAGAAGATGCTTTTGTTGAGGGAAGTGACGAATATAATGAAGCGTATCAAAAATATCTTATGGATATGTGGAGAAACAAGGCGGTTTCTGATTCCTATATTCCAGGCTCGACATTTAAGGTTGTTTCATCATCAATGGCTTTGACAGAAAATAAGGTTAAGCTCACGGGTGATGACGTTTTCTGCGGTGGCTCACTTCATTTGTTTGGACATACAATTCACTGCCACGAAACAGACGGACACGGACTTTTGAGCTTTGCACAAGGTCTTGTTCAATCGTGCAACGTTTGGTTTATGACCATCGGCGAGCGACTTGGGATAAATAAATTCTTTAATTATTTTAAATCCTTTGGTTATCTTGAAAAAACAGGTATTGATTTGCCCGGTGAAGGAAATAGCATAATTAAGGCTAAAAATGACATTACAGAACTTGACCTTGCCATTTATGCATTCGGTCAAAACTTCAATATAACTCCTATTCAACATATGATGGCAATAGCTGCGGTTGCTAATGGTGGTTACTTGCTGGAGCCGTATCTTGTTGAACAAATTACTGATAATAACGGCAACGTTACTTATCAACACGAAACTAACGTTAAACGTCAAGTAGTAAGCAAAGACGTTTGCGATAAACTTGCGGTCATCTTGGAAGAAGGCGTTTCGGGTGATGGCGGTGCTAAAAACGTTTACGTTGCGGGATATAAAATAGCGGCCAAAACGGGAACGAGTGAAAAAAAAGGAACTGAAATCCGCGTTGATAATGTTGAACCCTATATTTGTTCCTGCGTTGCATTTGCTCCTGCGGATGATCCCGAAATTGCGGTTCTTATTATGGTTGACGAACCGAGCCGAGGTGTGCTTTACGGAAGCGTTATTGCCGCTCCTTATATGGGTGCGATTATGGAGAGCGTTCTTCCATACATTGGCATTGAAAAAGACGTTTCACAGGACAACAGTGTTAAAGTTCCTTATCTTACGGGACTTTCGGTTGAAGAAGCAATTCTTCAGGCGGAGGGATTTGAATACGAGGTTATCGTTAAGGGTGACGGAAATTTCGTAACAAGCCAAGTCCCAAAGGGTAGCACTACTATTGATAGAACAAATAAAATTATTACTCTATACACGGGCGATTATCCCGAAGAAAACAGCGTAACGGTTCCCGATCTTGTTGGAAAGGGTGCTGTTGCGGCAAACAAAATGCTAATTAATGCGAAGTTAAATATTTGCATTGAAGGTACTGATAACTATATGAGTGGCGCAGGTGCGATAGTTATTGAGCAATCAATTCCTGCAGGCACAAAGGTTTCACCGGGTACGGTGGTCACGGTGACATTCAGATATTTAGACCCCGATGATTAAAAGGAAGTTTAAAGGCATTTCAATATTTTGGAGGTCTTATGAAGCTTCTTGAAATCTGCGAAAGGGCAGGTATAAAATGTCCTAAGCTTCTTGAAAACATAGAGGTTGAGGGAATTAGCTCTCGTTCTAATGAGATAAAGAAAAATTACGTTTTCGTTTGTCTTAAAGGAACTAAGGTTGACGGTCATAATTACATTGATGCGGCTATTTTGAATGGTGCTTCAATTATTGTGATTGAAAATGAGAATTTTTTGTGCGAAAACTCAATTTTAGTTGATAGCACAAGGGTTGCTCTTGCAAAAATGATGAATGCTTTTTGCTTGGAACCAACGAAAGATTTACAGTTTATTGGCATAACAGGAACGAACGGAAAAACGAGCGTTGCTGCAATGCTGAAAAATATTTTTGATGAGATAAAACATCCAAGTGAAGTCATTGGTACTTTGAATTGTTCGTCCTTTTCTCAAGTAAATTATGACTCCACGGCAAATTTCACAACGCCCGATCCTGAGGAGCTTTTCCCCTTGCTCCGCAGGATGCGGGACGGTGGAGTGAAAACGGTTATTATGGAAGCAAGCTCCCATGCGTTGAAATTGCAAAAGCTTGCACCGATTGATTTTGAAATTGGAATTTTTACAAATTTAACCGAGGATCACCTCGATTTCCATTCTTCTATGGAAGATTATTTCAATTCTAAGTTTCAATTATTTGAAAAGTGCAAAATTGGAATAATAAATATTGATGACGATTATGGAAAGAGGATTGTTTCTCTTGCTCCGTCGAAAATCAAAACCTGCTCAATGAAGCAGAATGCCGATTACTTTGCTAAAGAAGTTGAAAGCTTTGGTGAAGTGGGAACGCGATACAAAATTCAAACTAAAGACAATTTATTTGAAAATTTTTGTAATGTTCCCGGGCATTTTATGATTATGAATTCAATGCAAGCGTGCGCTTGTGCGCTTGAACTAAAAATAGATGAAAACGATATAAGGAACGCCTTCAAAAACTTTTGCGGTGTCAAGGGAAGACTTGAAAAATGCGAGATTTTTGAGGGTTGGGGTTTTACGGTCTTTATTGACTATGCTCACACTCCCGATGCACTTTTTAAGGTTTTAAATACTATCAATTCTTTTAAAAAGTTAGGGCAAAGAACTGTTTTGGTGTTCGGATGCGGTGGAGATAGAGAGGTGCAAAAGCGTTCGATTATGGGTAAAATTGCAATAGAAAATGCAGATTTTGTCATAATAACGAGTGATAATCCTCGAAGCGAAAAGCCCAATTTGATTATTAATGATATTTTATCGGAAATTGTCGATATGGATAATTTTGCGGTGATTCCTGATAGAAAAAAAGCTATTGAATATGCGATAGCGACTGCAAGTGAGGGTGACATAATCCTTCTTGCTGGAAAAGGACATGAAAATTACGAGATTAATGCTCACGGAAGATTTAATTTTGATGAAAGAGAAATTTTGCGTGAAATGTATAAAAAATACTACGAAAAGGAGAAATGAGTTATGAAAATCAAGCTTGGACTCGGAAGACTTACAGCGGATAAGGTGGCGTCAATTTGTGACGGTACTCTTTATACTGTTGCTTGCGAGAATAAGGTTCTTTTTGAAACAGTTTGCACTGACTCACGCGAGGCTGACAATACATCAATGTTTGTTGCAATCAAGGGTGAGCGTGTTGATGGACACTCATATATCTCCAACGTGGTTAAGGCAGGATGCCGTTGCGTGATTGCAGAAAGATTACCACTTGACGTTAAGGGCGTTGCGGTTATTCTTGTTAAGGACTCAATTCGTGCTATCCGAGATATTGCGGAATACGTTAAGAGTCAGGTTGAAATCAAGACGGTTGCTATTACTGGCTCTGTTGGCAAAACAACTACAAAGGAATTCGTTTCTGCGGTTCTTGACAGAAAATTCAATCTTTATAAGACAGAAGGCAACTTTAACTCTACTATTGGTATGCCTATGAGTATGCTTGAACTCAATCAGCATCACAATGCGGCTGTTTTTGAGATGGGTATGAGTGGTCTTGGTGAGATTGAGTTTATGAGTGAAGCAGCAAAGCCTGATGTTGCTGTTATTACAAATATCGGTTCTTCACATCTTGAAATGCTTGGTTCAAGAGAGAATATCTGTCGCGCAAAAATGGAAATAACCGCAGGACTTAAAGATGGTGGCACTCTTTTCTTGAACGGTGACGAGCCCCTTCTTCAAGGACACGAAAGTGATAGATATAATGTGGTTTATTTCGGCATGAAGAATGAAGAATGTGATTATTTTGCAAGTAATATTAGAAATGCTGAAGGTGGAATTATTTTTGATATGCGAACACCCCTGGGCATTTATGAAAATGTTGAAATTAACCTTGCAGGTGCGCATAACGTATATAACGCTATGGTTGCTTTCACGGTTGGCCTTAAGATGCAGATGCCTGAAAGTGAAATTCGTGCAGGACTTCTTTCCTACAAGGCGGCAAAGATGCGTCAAAATATCTATAATATTGGTGGCATTACCGTTATTGAGGACTGTTACAATGCAAGTCCTGAATCTATGAATGCAGCAATTAACGTTCTCGGTGATACTGCAAAGCTCAAGGGGGGCAGAATGATTGCACTTCTTGGTGATATGCGTGAGCTTGGTACAACAACTGCAGAGCTTCACGCGGGAGTTGGTTCTTACCTTGCAGAGAAAAATGCGGATTATCTTTTCACATACGGCGAGCTTTCATCTGAAAATTTGGCGAACGGAGCCGTTAAGGGTGGCATGAGTGAAAAGAAGGTATTTAGAAATCCCGTTACAGATCCTGAAGCGGTTGGCAAAAAGCTTTTAGGAGTTCTTAAGGCGGGTGACGTTCTTCTCGTTAAGGCGAGCCGTGGTATTGCCGCGGAAAACGTACTCAATTACGTTAAAGCACAACTTGCATAATAGAATAGAGGTACAAAATGATTATTGAGTTTATTTCAGTCGCGCTTGCGATTTTCGTTTTAACAGTTATACTTGAAAAGCTCATAATTCCGATACTTCAAAGCCATAAGGTGGGACAGAGAATTCTTGAAATTGGCCCGCGTTGGCACAAGAATAAAGCAGGTACACCCACTATGGGAGGCATCTGCTTTATTATGGCAATATTGGTAATTATGTCCATTACATCCATCATCGTGGCAACAAAGGGTGAGGCAAAATCACTCATTCCTTTGGCACTTGCTTTAGGTCTTGCTACTCTTAATGGATTGATTGGTTTCTTTGATGATTATACAAAATTAGTTAAAAAACAAAATGAAGGATTTACAGCTAAACAAAAGATAGTTCTTCAATCCCTTGTGGCAATTATTTATCTTTCGACAATGGGACTTACTGATAATATTAATACAGCACTTCATATTCCTTTCACGAGTGTTACTCTTGAGCTTGGTATATTCTATTATGTGTTTGCGTTCGTTCTTATTATTGGCTTTGTAAATAGTGTAAATCTTACTGACGGAATTGACGGACTTGCAAGCTCTGTAACGCTTGTTGTTGGTATTTTCTTTAGTGTTGTAGCATTTGTTTACGATATGAGAATGCTTGCGCTTCTTGGAGCGTGTCTTATAGGTGCAACAGCAGGATTTTTAGTATACAATTTCTATCCTGCAAGAGTATTTATGGGGGATACGGGTTCACTTTTCCTTGGTGGTCTTGTTGTTGGTGCTACATTTGTTCTTGATGAGCCGATGATTATATTCCTTGTTGGAATTATTTATCTTATTGAAGCGGCATCCGATATTATTCAGGTTGGTGTTTTCAAGCTTTCAGGCAGAAAAATAAGAGTATTTAAGATGGCGCCCATTCATCATCATTTTGAAAAATGCGGTTGGAGTGAAATTAAAATTGTTGCAATTTTCTCACTCATAACGGCAATATTCTGCGTAATTGCATTTTTTGGAATTTAATTTATTGGAGGTAGGGGTATGGAAAATAATAAGAAGAACAACCCTGCATCTTCCGAATCTAAAAGCGTTAGAAAAGTAATAAATGAATATATGGAACAAAGGCGTGAGAAATCCTATAAACAGGACGAGGCATTTCATAATGCTATCACGCCCGACAATTCTCGCGAAAGTGAGAGTAAAAGGGAAACGGTTATTTATAGAAACGGCGTTGACATGCGCTTTTTGATATATATAATCGTTTTGCTTTGTTTTGGGGCGGTTATGATGTATAGTGCGACCTATGTTTCCGCAGAGCAAAAATTTGGTGACGGAGCATATTTCTTCGTTCGTTACGTGATTTTTGCTATCGCTGCAATTGCTATTACTATTCCTTTCGTGATCTACGCGCGTCCTTGGTTTTGGAAGTGCTTCGGTACTGTTACCTACGTTGGATCTGCGTTTTTGCTTTTGTTGGTTTTGCTTAATATTCCGGGCATCAGTGCGGAGTTTAATGGTGCTCAAAGATGGTTGGACTTTGGTTTTATAACAATACAGCCTTCTGAATTTGCTAAAACAGGTGTTGTTATGATGCTTGCTTTTTATATGGCAAAATATGACAAAAAGCTAATTAACGATAAAAGTTTGAAGAGTGAATTCAAATACGGTGTTTTCTATCCTGCTTTTATTTTCGGATTTATTTGCATTCTCGTTATGCTTGAAAAACACATTTCAGGTGTGATGATTATCGGTATGATAGGTATTGCCCTTATGTTTATGGGAGGAACACGTCAAAAATGGATATTCTTGATAATTGGCGCCGTTGCAGCAGCAGGATGCTTACTTATTCTCGTTTCGGAATATGCTCAGCTTCGTGTTAATACTTGGCTTAATATTGATGAAGTGAATCCGCTTGGTGAGGCTTATCAAACGCTTCAGGGACTTTATGCTATTGGTTCAGGTGGACTTTTTGGTGTGGGTCTTGGAAACAGTAGACAAAAATTTGGATACATAGTTGAGGTGCAAAACGACTTTGTTTTCACAATTATTTGTGAGGAACTTGGATTTTTTGGAGCAGCGCTTCTCATTGGATTGTTTGCCCTTGTTGTTATTCGTGGCTTTAAAATTGCGGCAAGAGCTCCTGACAAATACACATCATTGCTCGTTTTTGGACTTGTATTTAAGCTTGCACTTCAGGTTGCACTCAATATTGCAGTTGTTACGAATTCAATGCCCAATACGGGTATTTCACTTCCGTTCTTTAGTGCGGGCGGTACAGCTCTTGCACTTCAGATTTTTGAAATGGGAATTGTTCTTTCGGTTTCAAGATTTAGTACGGTAAAGAAAAAATAAGGAGTTAATTATGAGAGTTTTAATGACAGGTGGCGGCACTGCGGGACATATCAATCCTGCACTTGCAATTGCCGCAACTATAAAAAAGAATATTCCCGATGCGGAAATTGAGTTTGTTGGCACTAAAAAAGGACTTGAAAATACTCTTGTAACCAAAGAGGGATATAAGCTCCATCACGTTAATATTATGGGTGTTAGCCGTTCACTTTCTCCAAGCAATATCAAAGCTGCAATGCTTATGATTACCTCTCAATTTGAGGCTAAGAAAATTATTAAGGAATTTAAACCTGATATTGTTATTGGTACCGGAGGATACGTTTGTTGGCCTGCTTTAAAGATGGCGGCAAAGATGGGAATTCCCACACTTGCTCACGAATCCAATGCACGTCCGGGTCTTGCTATAAAACAGCTTCAAGGCAACCTCGATAAGATTTTAGTGAACTTTAAGGACACTGCAAAATACGTAAAAAATCAAAGCAAGGTGGTTCACGTTGGCAACCCACTTCGCGGTGGATTCGGTGGAATTGATTACAATGAAGCCCGTGAAAAATTAGGTATAAAAAAAGATGAAATCTATGTTCTTGCATTTGGTGGAAGTCTTGGCGCGCTTAAAATCAATGAAATGATGCTTGATTATATGGGCAATAGTGCTAGTCATAATGAGAAGGTTATTTGTCATCTTGCAACAGGCAGATATTATTATGAGGATTTTAGTAATAGATTTGCCGAAGCAGGTCTTGAAAAATATAAGAATCTTTCGATGATGGAATATATACACGATATGCACGTTCGTATGAGTGCTGCGGATATTATTGTTTGCCGTGCAGGTGCTATGACAATTTCAGAGCTTGCTATGATGAAGAAGGCATGTGTTATGATTCCTTCTCCTAATGTGGTTGATAATCATCAGTATAAAAATGCAAAGGTTCTTGCAGATGCTAATGCAGTTGTATTGCTTGAGGAGAGCAGTCTTACACTTGATGGATTTAGAGAAAATTTGGATAATCTTATTACAGATTCTAAAAGAAGAGAACAGCTTGCACAGAACATTGTTCAGTTTGCAAATTTAAATGCGAATCAGTTGATTTTTGATGAAGTTTTGAAGCTTACAAAAAAATAATATGGAAGAAAATAAAAGAAAAGAAGAAAAAAGAGAGCATAGAAAGGGAAGTAAAATTATTTTTATTTCTTTGCTTATCGTTGTGTTTCTCTTGGCTTTAGGTCTTATTACATCACTCGTTCTGCTTATGTTTCCCGTTAGAGAAATAGAGGTTGAGGGGGATAGCAGATATGCTTATTCTGAAATAATTGACGTTTCTAAAATTAGAATCGGTGCGCGTCTTTATTACGTTAATGAAAAGAAGGCAGAAAGTCGAATTTTAGAAAATTTGCCCTATCTTGAAGGTGTTGAGGTTAATTCATATTTTCCCAACAAGGTTATCATATCGATTAAGCAATTTGATACGATTTATCTCATCAAACACGAGCGCGGATTTTGCTATGTGAACGATGAATATGAAATTCTCGAAATAGTTGAAAAAGCACCGAGCTTTGAGGATTTTTCGGGTATATGTATTAAGCTTGAAAAGGCAATTTCCGGTGAAGTTGGTGATGTTTATGATGCCGAGGATTCACAAAGGGCGGATGATTTGATAAAATATATAAAGCAATATGGATTTTATCAGTATTTGAATATCGTTGACGTTGAAGAAAAATATAATAATTCATTCGTGGTTGGGAAGCAATTTAAATTCGTAATTGGCGCTATGGCTGATATTGAGGAAAAGATAGATGCTTCTTTTAAGGTGGTAAATTCTAACGGTTTTAAACGAAATGAGAACTGCATAATTGATACTACAGATAAGAAAAAAGTGATTTTGCGCTATATCGATGATGAAAATATACGCAAAGAGTTCGATTTTTGTGAAAATTGATAAAAAATTAATATTTTTTTGAGAAAAAAACAAAAAAACACTTGCAAATATCACAAAAATGTATTATTATATATGTGTATGGACGAACACTTATACACTATTGTGAAATTTGGAGGATAAATCAAATGATTTTTGAACACGACGACAGCATGAGTTCAGGCGTTAATATTAAAGTTATTGGTGTCGGTGGCGGCGGTAATAACGCAGTTAACCGTATGATTAATACTAATATTCGCGGTGTTGAATTTGTAGCTATTAACACAGACAGACAGGCACTTAAAAGAAGCGATGCTTCTGTTCAGCTTGTTATTGGTGAAAAGGTAACTAAGGGATTTGGCGCAGGTGCTAACCCCGTTATCGGTACTCGTTCTGCTGAGGAATCAGTAGAAGAAATTAAGGCAATTCTTTCCGGCGCAGATATGTGCTTCGTAACCGCGGGTATGGGCGGTGGTACAGGTACAGGTGCTGCTCCTGTAGTTGCTCGCATTGCTAAAGAACTTGATATTCTTACAGTTGGTATCGTTACAAAGCCCTTCGCTTTCGAAGGTACAAAGAGAATGCATCAGGCAGAGGACGGCATTGCTGCTCTTTCTTCTTATGTTGATGCTCTCGTTGTAATTCCCAACGAAAGACTTAAGCAGGTTTCTGATACAAGAATTACTCTTGCTAATGCTTTTGAAGCTGCCGACGACGTTCTTCGTCGCGGTGTTCAGAGCATCTCTGAGCTCATTTCCGTTCCCGCATTCATCAACCTTGACTTTGCAGACGTTACTGCAATTATGAAGAATGCAGGTTACGCACATATGGGCGTTGGTAGTGCAACAGGTAAGGATAAGGCAGAACTTGCAGCAAAAGCTGCTATCTCCAGTCCTCTTCTTGAAACAACTATCAAGGGTGCTACTGGTGTTATTATCAGTATTACTGCATCTCCTGACATCGGTCTTCAGGATGTTGACGTTGCTGCTGCAATGATTTCTGCAGAAGCAAGTGTTGATGCAAACGTTATTTGGGGTGTTGCATTTGATCCTGATCTTGAGGATGAAATGAAGATTACTATCGTTGCAACAGGATTTGAAAAGAAGTTGACTGATACTCCCGCTGCTCCTAAGGCTGAAGCAAAGAGTGAAGTTAAGGTGGCTCCTAAGAAGGAAGTTGTTGAAGAGTCAAATGATGATCTTGATTTTGACGATCTCTTCTCAATGTTTAAGAAATAATATCAATACATAAAAAATAGCTCCTTTGGGAGCGATTTTTTTTATTTTAGCATATACTGTAATGAATAATTAAAGGAGATTATTTATGGACAAAAATTATAACAATCACATTATGAATAATACTTGTCGTGCGCACGAAAGAGGAACGCAGGGAAGAATGGAAAATGAGAATGCTCATTTGGAGAGTCTTTGGAAAGACGATTGTAATAAACATATTTGTAATTCTTGTGAAATAAAGTGTAAGAATGAGCACGGTGGTGAGGTTTATTGCGCTAATATTGGCAATATTACGATGAAAAACAATAACTTTAGAGAGAGTGCTTGGACGGGGCACTATCTTCAAATGACGATTATGTCCATTCCTTGTGGAGAGGATATCGGAGTAGAAAATCATTACGATACAGATCAATATATTAGAGTTGAGAATGGATGTGCTATGGCTTTTACGGGAAAAAACAGGGATGAGCTTTTTAACAAATGCAGATTAAATTCGGGGGAAGCAATATTTATTCCTGCAGGAACTTGGCACAATATCGTGAACATTGGAAGACGCAATTTGAAGCTTTCATCAATTTATGCGCCTCCTCATCATCCGAGATGCACAGTTGAGAAAATTAAGAATGAATAATAAATAATGAATAATTAAGGTGAAAAATCCTCTCGCGTTGCGAGAGGATTTTTTGAGATTATTTTATTCTTTATATCGCAAGCCATTGTCCGATTGGAGTAAGGTCGATTATTATGCCCGAGGCAATGGATATTGCAAGAAGGATGAGCACGATTTTGAGTGTATCCTTTTTAGGACTATTTGTTCTAAACAATACTGCTAATGCAACGCCTGAATTTATAAGCAATCCTGAAATCATTGCGCCTGCTGAAAGAATGCTTGAGGTATAGAGTCCTGTTACTATAATGCTTGAAGCACAGTTCGGGATTAAGCCAACTATAGCGGATAGAATATTTGCGAGAACTGGTTTGTTTAAAATTATTTTTGCAATATTTTCTTCACCAACAAAGTGAATTGAAATGTTAAGAATTACGGTGATTAGTAAAATAAACCCACCGACCTTGAGAGTATGCATTAGTGCAGGTTTTACGATTCCGTGATGGCAATGGCAGTCCTCACGCTCGCAAAACTCTTCAATTTTACTTTCTTGATTTATAGATTTTTTCTTGTATATTGCTTTAAATATTAAATCTACACTTATACCCGATATTGCCGCTATGACAAATTTTGTGAGAAGGATTTTAACTATTAACGTAACGGAAACTTGGTTGGAAATTAAGATGGGTAGCATCTCATCACTTGTTGACAAAAATACCGCAACAAGTGTTCCTATGGAAATTACGCGTGCGCTATAAAATCCTGCGGCTGCAGAGGAAAATCCGCATTGGGGAATAAGTCCCAATATGCTTCCGATAAGCGCGCCGAATTGCCCCGATTTCTTGAGAATTTTTTCTGCAAATTCCTCTGAATGATGCTCAAGATATTCCATTAACAAATATGTAACAAACAAGAAGGGAATGAGTTTGATGGAATCAATTACACTATGTCCCAAAATATGTAATATTTCGTGCATTTTTTTCTCCCAATAAAAATTTTGACTTGTTATTGTAACATAAAAAAATAAAAATGTCAATATGCATTTTTTGTTGACATTTTTTGAAAAATGATATATAATGTCAAATAGATATTTATTTTATGGAGAAAAAATGTTTTACTACGAATTACATTCACACACTAATGCTGCAAGCCTTTGCTCGATTGTTGAGCCTGAGGACTATATACAATTTTATATAGATAAAGGTTTTTCCGGTATGGTTATTACTGATCACTTTTATCATGGAAACACCTCAATAAATCGCAGATTGCCTTGGGAAATCTTTGTGGAAGAATATTGCGAAGGATATTACAGAGCAAAAAAAGAGGGAGACAAGAGAGGTTTTACGGTTCTTTTTGGCTTTGAACAGAAGTTTTGTGATGGAAATGACGAATATATCGTACTTGGAATTAGCCCCGAATGGTTAAAGCTACATCCTGAAATAAGAGATATGGATAGAGTTGCTTTTTTTGATGTTATTCACAACGCGGGTGGATTTATTATTCAGGCGCATCCCTTCCGTGTTCGTTACTATGTTTCCGATATTAAGCTATCACTTGATTATGTTGATGCTATTGAAGTTTTAAATCTTGGTGATTTTGACGTGCATTCTCGTCGTTCTTATGAATATGCAAAAAATCTTGGACTACCAATGACTGCGGGTACGGATATTCATTCTATTGAAAATCGCGACGTCGTTGCAGGCGTTGGACTTGAAAAAGAAATTTTTAGCATTGAGGAGCTTATTGAGGAAATTAAGTGTAATAGAATTACTATAGCACCTATGCAAAAGTTTGAGGATGTGAAACAACAAGAGCTTGACAAAAATGTTGAGCTTGATGTGTTTACTCTTTCAAATGACGGAATGATTAAAACCAATAATTATTTTGCTGAAAAAAGTCACTCTTAAAAAGGGTGATTTTTTTGTATAAAGTTGACAAAAATAGAAAGATAAAATATCATAATTTTACAAAAAATTGTTTTTTTGTAAAAAACATTGATATTTTATTGTTAATAATGTATAATAAAATGGGTATGTTCATAAAAAATACTATTCATTTTAGAAAGGAATTAACTATGAAAAAATTATTAGCTATCCTTCTTGTGCTTTCAATGGTTGCGTCTATGCTTGCGGCATGTAAGCAAGTACCTCCTGAGCAAAGTACAACAACACAAAATGACACTACGATAACGACTAAACCCGATGATACTGATGATACACCACCAACCTGTAACGTTCACGTTGACACGGATGAAAATTATCTCTGTGATAACTGTGGAGTCGAACTTGAAAAGCCGGTTGATCCTAAACCCGATCCCGATCCTGAATGCACAGAGCACAAGGATGCAAATACTGACTACGTTTGCGACGATTGTGGTGCTACTATTGAAAAGCCCGAGGATCCATTCCAAAAGCCCGACCAAAATGAAAAGCCTGAAATTACAGGCACTATTGAGGTAACACTCACAGGATATTCATTTGAAACTATTTATTGCGAATGGAAGCCTATTGATGGCGCAGATAGCTATAACGTATATTGTGACGGTGTGAAGATTGACACCGAACTTATTAGAAATTACGGTACATACTATAGATGTGACATTCTCGGCCTTAAAGCAGGGGAATACAGAATTGATATTCTTCCCGTTCAAAATGATGAGGAAGTTACAACTGCAAAAACAAGCTTTAGACAGGAAACTATTAATCATATTCGCGAAGGGTTTGCATTTGTAAACGGTACATCAAGCGGTGCTTATAACGATGACGGTACTCTCAAGAGCAATGCGAGGGTTCTTTACGTCACAAATACTAATAAAGACACAATCACTATGAACGTGCAAATTAGTAAGTATGGTCCTGAACCAATTGTTGGTCTTCAAAATATTCTTACTGCTCTTAAGAAGGGCTATGAAACTAAGCCCGTTTGCATTAGATTTATTGGTAATATTACTGATCCTGCGGTGCTTGATAAGGGTGACCTTCTCATTGACTGTGGTGAAGGTAAATTCACAGGCGGTATCACACTTGAAGGTGTTGGTAACGATGCTACGTTCAACGGATTTGGCTTGAGAATTAAAGGTGCTACCAATATCGAAATCAGAAACCTTGGTTTTATGAACTGTGACTCAAATGAAGGTGATAACGTTAGCTTGCAGCAGGATAATGATCACATTTGGGTACATAACTGCGACTTTTTCTACGGTCATGCAGGCAGTGACTCCGACCAAGCCAAAGGTGATGGCGCGCTTGATACAAAGAAATCCACTTATGTAACACATTCATTTAACCATTTCTATGATACAGGTAAATCCAATCTTCAAGGAATGACAAGTGAAACAACCGAAAACTATATCACATATCACCACAACTGGTATGACCATTCCGACTCTCGTCATCCAAGAGTTAGAACGTGTACAGTTCACGTTTACAACAACTTCTATGATGGCATTGCAAAATATGCTATCGGTGCAACAATGGGCTCATCAATTTTCGTTGAGAATAACTACTTCCTTAACACAAACTATGCTATGCTTATTTCTATGCAGGGAACTGACGTAGCAGGTGACAACGAAGGTACTTTCTCCGGTGAAAATGGTGGTATTATTAAGGCATTTGGCAATATTTTTGCAGGAAAAGGCAAGAGCGTTGTTACATATCAGCAGAATAATACACAATTTGACTGTTATCTTGCATCTACAAGAGATGAGAAGGTTCCATCAAGTGTTGTTACTTATAAGGGTGGCACGACATACAACAACTTTGATACAAGCTCATCTATGTATGAGTACAATATTCAAACAGCGGAGCAGGCTATGGAAACTGTAAAAGAGTTTGCAGGTCGTGTTCAGGGTGGTGACTTTGAGTGGACGTTTACAGATGCCGATAATTCGTCTTATGACGTAAATTCTGCGCTCAAATCCGCATTAATTAATTATAATGGCACTCTTGTTTCTACTAATGTTGATAATGATACAAATGAAGGCGGAGATAATGGCGGAAATGAAAACGGTGGAACAGATACTCCTGTTGTAACTCCTACTCCCGAAGGTGCTATTGTTCATAATTTCCATGAAAGCGGAAAAACATCAAGCTTCTTTGCTATAAATGGCAACCTCTCTTCCTCTAAGGGTACGATTACATATAATGGTATGGAGCTTACTCAATGCTTGAAGATGGAGTCCTCCACTACAATTACATTTACACTTACTGAATCAAAAACACTTACACTTGTTTTTGGCACTGCAAGTAAAACAGTAAAGATTAATGGAACGGCTTATACAACTAATGCAAATGGTATTGTAACTGTTGAACTTGAAGCGGGAAGTCACACAATCACGAAGGGTGACTCGATAAATCTCTATTATATGATTCTTGAATAAAGCGATAAAAACAAAGGGAGAATTCACTTGGAATTCTCCCTTACTATTTATTAGAATAAGTTTGCTTCGTATTGAAATTCTCTTAAAGATTCAATGTATTTTTGTTGATTTTGAGGGAAGGCAAGTCCGTGACCTGCGCCTTCGATTGTTACCATTTTCTTGGGAGATGAACATGCATTAAAGCACGCAAGACTCATTGAATGGGGAACAAAATCGTCGTTATCACCGTGAATAAAAACTATTGGTGTTTTGGATTTTGCAACCGCTTCTATAGGTGTTGTTTCTTCAAGGTCGAAATTACCATAAAGCTTTGCACCGAGTTTTATAAATGGGTAAATAAGTTTTACAGGTAATTTCATTTCCTTAACCACCTTGCAGATAATTTCCTTTTGAGAGGAATATCCGCAATCCGCCATTACGCAGACCACGTTTTCGGGTAAATTCTCCCCAGACGCCATCATAACGGTCGCCGCGCCCATTGAAATTCCGCCAATGATTATAGGGCGGCTTTCACAAAATTTTTTTCTTGCGAATTCTATCCAAGAAAGGCAGTCGCGACGTTCGTTGATTCCAAATGAGCAAACCTTACCTTCGCTCATTCCTGAACCGCGATGATCGATTAGAATACAGCTTCTGCCCAAAGCTGCGCAACGCTCAACTCCACCCGAGAGGTCGCGCTCTGCATTTCCCGTATAGCCGTGAAAAATAAGCTCGAGGGGGGAGTCGGAGGAATATTCATAATAGTAACCGCGCAAGGTGAGTCCGTCAAAGGATTTTACTTCACAAAGCTCTCTTTTTCTTGAACGGATATCGTCTGTCCATATTTTCATTTGGGGATAAAAGGGTTCATAAATTTCACCGGGAGGGAGGTCGTATTCTCCCTCTTTTAATATTTTTCTTTTTGGGGTTTTAAATACCATTGAAAAGCAGATATATGATGCAAGTGAAACAATGCCTAAAACTAAAAATATAATGCCTGAAATAATAGTTGGGATTAACATATTTTTCTCCTTAATTTATCTTGATAATCATTTTATCACAAACGAATACAAATAACAAGGGGAATTTATAGTATTTTAACAATAATTGTTAAGGATTTTATGAACAAACCTTGAATTTTGTTTTGTTTTATTGTTTTTTTTGTTTTTTGTTATTGCACAATTATAATATTTGTGATATAATAAAATTTAGATTTTTTTGATGAAGGAGGTATTGCCATGGTATTTGGAAAGCACGTTAATAAGTATTATTTAAAGCACTTTTTTGCATTGCTCTTGGGTGTGATTGCACTTGTTGCCGTTGACTATTTCCAACTTAAGGTACCTGAGTTTTACAATTATGTTGTTACAGGACTTAACGATGGTGTTGTAGTAGTTGACGGACAAGAGCTTGCGTTTGATCTTGATTTTTTGCTTGACAAGATTTGTGCACCGATGATAGTTACTATAATCGTTATGGCAATTGGTAGATTTTTGTGGAGAATTTGCATGTTTGGAACTGCTATTAAGGTTGAAACAGACCTTAGAGAGAGAATGTTCGACCATTGCAAGGACCTTTCACAGCAGTATTATCAGGTTAATAAGGTTGGTAATATGATGTCGCTCTTTACGAACGACTTGAGTACAATAAATGAGTGCTTCGGTGATGGAACACTTATGCTTGTTGATGCTTTGGCACTTACAGGACTTGCGATTTATAAGATGCAAAGACTGGACCCAATGCTTACCGTACTTGCTTTTATTCCGATGATTTTGCTTTTTGCTGTGGGAACGTTTGTTGGTAAGTATATGACTAAAAAATGGGAAGAAAGACAAGAAAAATTCTCTCAACTTTCTGATTTTTCACAGGAAAACTTCTCTGGCATTGCAGTAATCAAAGCTTTTGTTAAGGAATTTAAGGAGCTTTGGGCATTTAAAAAGCTTAATAAAGAGAATGAAAAAGTAAATATAGAATTTACCAAAATTTCAACTCTCTTGCATATATCCGTAACATTTTTTGTCAACTCGGTTATTTGTGTGATTTTAGGATACGGCGGATATCTTGTTTACAAAGGGGATTTCCAAGTTGGAGAGCTTATTGAGTTCTATGGATATTTCACCTCAATAGTTTGGCCAGTCATGGCTCTTTCAATGCTTATTGATATGACGAGCCGAGGAAAAGCATCTCTTAAGAGAATTTCTGAGCTTCTTGATGCGAAGCCCGATGTTGTTGATGGCACTTCGGTTGAAAATGTTGAACATCTCAAGGGTGATATTGAATTTAGAAATCTTGATTTTGCTTACCCTGACGGTGATTACAATGTTCTTGAAAATATTAATTTCAAGATTAATGCAGGTGAGAACGTCGGTATTATTGGTAAAACGGGCTCGGGTAAGACAACACTAGTTGATCTTATTTTAAGAGTTTACAACGTTCCTGATGGTACTTTGTTTATTGATGATAAGGACGTTAACACAATACCAATTAAGACACTTCGTGAATTTTGCGCGTACGTTCCTCAGGATAACTTCTTGTTTAGTGACACGATAGAGAACAATATTGCATTTTCTCGTGATGCTTCAACCTCAGATGAGGTTGTTAGAGCTGCAAAGCTTTCTGATGTACACGAAAATATTAGTGAATTTCCGTCAAAGTATGCAACCGTTCTCGGTGAGCGCGGGGTTACCGTTTCGGGTGGACAAAAGCAGAGAATTTCTATTGCTCGCGCTCTTATGAAGGAAGCATCAATTCTTATTCTTGATGACTCCGTTAGTGCGGTTGATACAAAAACCGAAAAGGTTATTATTGACAATCTTCGCGAAAACAGACGCGGAAGAACAACAATTTTGATTGCTCACCGTATTTCTACAGTTGAAAAAATGGACAAGATTATTTTCGTTGATGACGGAAAAATCAAAGACGTTGGTACACATAACGAGCTTATTGAAAGATGTCCTGACTATAAGGTTATGGTTGAACTTCAAAAGCTCGAAGAAGAGAAGGGGGTATAAGATATGTACGAATACTATCCTCTTTTGTTCGTTGGTGGTGTGGTTGGATTATTTAGTGTGATTTTCACCATCGCCTATATGACCATTAAAAACAAAAAAGAAGAAATTGGCTTTGATAGAAATATGAAGGATTCCGAAATTTTGAAGCGTTTGCTTCATTACGGAAAGCCACATATTGGACAGTTTATTGTCGTTGGTCTTCTTATGGTCTTTTCTATAGCATATAGCGTAGTTTCTCCGCTTCTTATGGGATTCATTATTGACTTTTTGAGTACTGAATTCGAAATGAGCAAGTTGCTTCTCTATATTGCGCTTTATGCAGTTATTCTTATAACATCGCTTGTGTTCCAATATATTCAGGCGATACTTTTGCAGAAAATCGGTCAAAAGATTCTTTCTGCGCTTCGTGAGGACGTTTTCACGCATATTGAAGGACTTTCTCACGCGCAGCTCAATCATATGCCCGTTGGTAAGCTCGTAACCCGTGTTACAAATGATACCAATGCGATTTCTATGATGTTTACGCAGATTTTGACCAACCTTGTTAAGAATATTTTCCTTGTTGTTGCGATAATTATTGCGATGTTCATACTTAACTATGCATTGACACTTATGGTGCTTTGCTTTGTTCCGTTTATTTTCTTCTTTACACTTATTTTCCGTAAGTTTTCAAGAAGAGCCTTCAGACGAGTTAAGGATGGTACAACGGATATCAATACGTTCCTTTCTGAAAATCTTTCCGGTATCAAAATTATCCAAATTTTCAATCAGGAACAGAGAAAGAAAAGGGAATTTGTTGCTAAAAACAACAAGCTCGGCAAGGCAATGCGCGACCAGATTTTTGTGTTTAGTGTATTCCGCCCAATTATTTATATGCTCTATATTTCGAGCGTTCTTTGTTTGTTTTATTTCTCTGCAAAGGGATACATTAACAATGTTGGATTTATGGGATTGGTAATTACCGCGGACGTGCTTGTTTCGTTCTATATGTATATTCAAACCTTCTTTGATCCTATTCAAAATCTTGCGGATCAGTTTAATAGACTTCAATCTGCTTTTGCTTCTGCGGAAAAGATTTTTACGATTATGGATATGAAGCCGGAAATCGTTGACAGTGAAGGTGCTATTGAGCTTGAGCGTATTGAGGGTAATATTGAGTTCAAAAACGTGTGGTTTGCTTATGAGGATGAAGAATGGGTACTCAAGGATGTTTCCTTTAAGATTAAAGCAAAGGATACCGTTGCATTTGTAGGCTCTACGGGATCGGGTAAGACAACAATTTTGTCACTTATTTGTCGTAATTACGATATTCAAAGGGGTCAAATTCTTATTGACGGAATTGATATTAAGGATATAAAGATTTCCTCACTTCGCCGTCACTTTGGACAGATGCTTCAGGACGTTTTCCTTTTCTCAGGAACAATTCGTTCCAATATTGTACTTCGTGAGGAAAGCTTCACTGATGAGGAAATTATGGCAGCTTGCAAGTACGTTAATGCTGACCACTTCATTGATAAACTCAAGGATGGTCTTGATGAAGAGGTAAGAGAGAGAGGTAACAACTTCTCTGCGGGTCAGCGTCAGCTTCTTTCGTTTGCAAGAACGATTATCCATAAGCCGAGTGTAATGATTCTTGATGAGGCAACTGCGAATATCGATACCGAAACTGAGCTTCTTATTCAAGATTCACTTGAAAAGATGATGAATATTGGTACTATGCTCATCGTTGCACACCGTTTGTCCACAATTCAGCACGCGGATAACATCATCGTGCTTTCTCACGGTGAGATTATTGAGCAGGGCAATCATTTTGAGCTTTTGGCAAAGCGCGGAAGATATTATGATCTTTATATGCTTCAATACCAGAAGGAACAACTCCAAAAACAATAATTTTTTAGGCGGTAATCGACTGATTATCGCCTTTTTTCTCTTGACTTTGGTGTTAATTAGGTATATAATATATTTATTAATAACCTTGGAGGTAATTATGAGCTACAAGATTTTTGAATACGACCCCGCGCTCAAATCATTTGAGTCAGACATTCAACTCAGAATGAACAACTATTACAACATGAAAAGACTTCTTGTTGGTGACAATGGTAAACTCATTGATTTTGCAAACGGTCATCACTATTTTGGTTTCCATAAGGTAGAAAACGGTTGGTACTATCGCGAGTGGGCACCCGCTGCGCACGAAGTTTATCTTATGGGTGACTTCAATGGTTGGAATAGATGGTCACATAGACTTAACAATCTTGGCAACGGTATTTTTGAAATCTTTATCCACGACCAGAGGACACTTTGGGATGATTGCCGCGTTAAAACAATTGTTAAGCATTGGGATAGCTATCTTGAGAGAATTCCTTCTTACTGTAAGAGAGTGCTTCAGGATCCATATAATTATACTTGGTCGGGTGCTATTGTGGACGAGCCCGAGTATGTTTGGCAGAAAAATAATTTCAAACCTCAGAAAAAGCTCTTTATATATGAAACTCATATCGGTATGGCGCAGGAAAGAGAAGGGGTTGGTACTTATAACGAGTTTACCGACAATATTTTGCCTCGAATAAAGGCTGCGGGTTATAATACCATTCAAATTATGGCTATTATGGAGCATCCTTATTATGGATCATTTGGTTATCAGGTTTCGAATTTCTTTGCTGCTTCATCTAAATTTGGTAAATGCAATGATTTGAAGCGTCTTATTGATACTGCTCATAAAATGGGGATTGCCGTGCTACTTGACGTTGTGCACTCTCACGCGGTTAGCAATACTGCAGAGGGAATTGCTGAGTTTGACGGTACTGTTACGCAGTATTTCCATGCAGGAGACAAGGGTAATCATCCTGCTTGGGGAACAAAACTTTTCAATTACGGCAAGCCAGAGGTTATTCACTTCCTTCTTTCAAATCTTAAATTCTGGATGGAAGAATACCGTTTTGACGGCTTCCGCTTTGACGGTGTGACTTCAATGCTTTATCACGATCACGGTCTTGGTACTGCATTTACTGATTATTCTAAATATTTCTCACTTAATACTGATACTGAGGCGGTTACTTATCTTCAGCTTGCGACTGAACTCATTTATGAGGTTAATCCTAACGCGATTACTATTGCAGAGGATATGTCCGCTATGCCGGGTATGTGTTTGCCGATTGCGGATGGCGGTATTGGTTTTGATTACCGTCTTGCTATGGGCTCACCTGATATGTGGATAAGACTTGTTAGGGACGTTCGCGACGAGGATTGGAGCATGTGGCACATTTGGTGCGAGCTTACAGGTCGACGTCCACAAGAAAAGTATATCGGATATGCAGAGTCACATGACCAAGCGCTTGTTGGTGACAAAACACTTATGTTCCGTCTTTGCGATGCAAAGATGTATACTGATATGGGCAAGTGGTCAAACGATATGGTTGTTGAAAGAGGTATGGCTCTTCATAAGTTGATTCGTCTTGTTACGAATGCTCTTGGCGGTGAGGGTTATCTCAACTTTATGGGTAACGAATTCGGTCATCCAGAATGGATTGACTTCCCGCGAGAGGGCAACGGTTGGTCACATTTCTATTGTCGCCGTCAGTGGAGCATTGCCGATAATCCTGATTTGAAATACAGTCAGCTTCAGGCATTTGACAGGGAAATGGTTAAGCTTGCAAAGGAATATCGCATATTTGAGAAAGAACCCCATTGGTTGCAGATTGACGATGACAATAAGGTTATGATGTTTGAGAGAAACGGACTTATTTACGTTGTTAATTTCCACCCCACAAATCATTATTGGGGATATTATCTCAAGCCCAAGTTCAACGGTGAATATAAGGTTGTATTTTCAACTGACCGCAATGAGTTTGGTGGTTGGGATAGACTCAGTGAAACACAGGTTTATTCGACGAATGAAAACCGTCAGTTCCAAATTTATCTTCCCGCAAGAACGGCAGTTTGTCTTAGAAGAGTTGTTAAGAAATAATATTTTATCCGCAGATGGACTTGTCTATCTGCGGATTTTGTGATATAATGTATTTGGTGGTGACAAAAATGAGTGAAAATTTGTCGAAGAGAAAAGAAATAAGATTAAAGAATTACGATTATTCCGAGCCAGGGGCGTATTTCATAACGATTTGTACGGATAAGCGTAGAAGAATATTATCCAAAATCGTAGGGGTCGACGTCCCCGACGACCCGCGTGTTGAATTGACGGCATATGGAAAAATTGCGGACAAATATATCAACCAATTAAATAATTTTTATGAAAATATATCTGTTGAACAATATGTGATTATGCCCGATCACATACACATGATTTTGTTTGTGCGCGAGGACGGGTCGTCGAGGACGCCGACCCCTACGGTTAAGCAACATTCCGTAGTGCCTGCGTTTGTATCAACCTTCAAACGATTTTGCAACAAGGAAATTGGCAAAAATATTTGGCAACGGTATTATTACGACCACGTAATCCGTAACAAACGCGATTTTGAAGAAATATCAAAATACATCTACGAAAACCCACTCAAATGGGAATTTGATGAATTGTATTGCTAGAAATAAGAAAAGGGTTGCCAATGTATAAAGAGTGTGTTAAAATATATAAGCTATTAAATTTTTGCAAGGGGAGTTTATGGGAATATTATTGATATTAGCTATTGTTGTATTTATATTTGTTAAAACACCAACATTTAAAGGGATGATTGGAGAATTTATTATTAAGTTAATAATCGGTGAAACATCAGAAGCACATGGACAAGAAAAATATGTTATTCATGATTTATTGTTGCGAACCGATGGTGATAATACAACTCAAATTGACCATATTGTTATTAATTCATCAGGAATATATGTAATTGAAACAAAAAATTACAAAGGAAGAATTTATGGTGATGATTACCAAAAGCAATGGACACAGGTTTTGAACTACGGCAAGGTCAAACATCCTATTTATAGTCCTGTTAGGCAAAATTATAAGCATGTTTGTGTTATAAAGCAGTTCTTTCCTGAATATGTGGCGATTAATTCATTGGTGGTGTTTATTAGAGGAAATGTAGAATACATAAAATCAAGTTATGTTTGTTCTCCTTGGGAACTTAATAGTAGAATGAATGTGTATAGTGAATACACACTAAGTCCGTATGAAATGAAATCAATATATGAAACATTGTTAAATAACAATATAAGTGATACTATATCCCGTTGGAAACACGTTGAAAATATTAAACAAAAGAAATTTGATAACGATTATTATGTGAATAATAATATTTGTCCAAAATGCAAGGGGAATTTGATTAAAAAAAGAGGAAGATACGGTGAGTATTGGGCTTGTTGCCATTATCCTGATTGCAAATTTACAATATCTATAAAAAAATAATTAAGGAACGTCCTTCTGGACGTTCCTTTAATATTAAAAGAAAAACATGTGAGTAGAATTATATTTTTATTCTTTCTTTTCAAAAGTGTTAGCAACTTCTTTGAGTAGGTCGCGAATTGGGAGGTGCTGTGGACAGCTTGCTTCACACGCGCCACATTCTATGCAGGTGTTGGGGTGTCCGTTTTCCTTTGTGAGTGAACGGTAGTAGGAGCCATAGTTCCACGCATTCCAAATCTTTTTGCCGTTCATACAAGCAAAAAGGTCAGGAATTTTGATGCTCATTGGGCAACCGTCAACGCAATAACGACAAGCTGTACACTGGATTGTGCCTTGTTCTTTCACTATTTCAAGAACTTTATGTATTGCCTCAAGTTCTTTTGCGTTAATTGGTTCAAAATTTTTCATATAGGAGATATTATCGTTCATCATCTGCATATCCCCCATACCCGAAAGAACCATAAAGATACCTTCAAAGCTTGCGGCAAAGCGAATTGCATAGCTTGCAGGACTCATATCACCAAGGGAAGAGAACACCTCTTTTGCTTTATCGGGGAGATTAACGAGATGTCCTCCTTTAACGGGTTCCATAACTATAATGGGTTTGTTATGTTTTCTGCAAACCTCATAGCATTTTTTTGACTCAACCGAGGGATCATCGTAGTCGGCATAGTTAAACTGAATTTGCACTACGTCAATTTCGGGGTGGTCACAGAGGATTTTATCAAGAAATTCTGCGTTATCGTGGAAAGAGAAGCCAACGTGCTTTACTTTACCTTCGGCTTTCAATTCTTGTGCGATTTCATAAGCACGGCAAGCTTGATATTTAGCATATAATCCCTTATTTTGAGAGTGCATTAGGTAAAAATCGAAATATTCAACTCCGCAAGCTTCAAGCTGACGCTCAAATGAAGGACGAATGTCCTCTTCTTTTTCAAAAAGATGAGGAGAAAGCTTATCGGTTAATATGTAACTTTCTCTTGGATAGCGGCTTGTAAGGCATTCTTTAAGTGCAAGCTCACTCTTGCCCTCAAGATACCCTTGTGCGGTATCGAAATAATTAAAACCATTATCTAAAAATGTATCTATCATTGCAGAAAATTCTACGGTGTCGACTTCGTTATTTTTCATTGGCAATCTCATGCAGCCAAATCCAAAATTTTTCTTTACTTCGGGAAATATATTCATTTTGTACCTCCAAAATTTTCTTAAGTATATTGTACCATAACTTCGTTAAAAAAACTACTATCAAAATAAACAAATTTTCAGGTTGACTTTTGGTTAAAAAGGTTGTATAATTAAAACGATATATTATATTAATAGGAGAAAAGAAAATGATTTTTGCCCTTATTCTTTTTGCGCTTACCTATGTGCTTATTCTTAGCTTTGGCAAGTACCGTACATACATTGCGCTTGCTTCCGGTGTTTTGTTTGTAGCCACCGGTATGCTTTCATTTGCTAATATTATCCCTGCCATTGATTTTAACGTTCTTTTAATGATTGCGGGGTCTATGGGTCTTGTTCAGTTGTTTATTGACTCTAAAATGCCCGATCTTTTGGCAGAGATATTAATTAACAAGGTTAAAAACGTGCAAATGGCGGCGGTAGCTCTTGCACTTTTTGCGGGTGTTATATCTGCTTTTGTTGACAACGTTGCAACTGTTCTTATGATTGCTCCTGTTGCACTTCAAATTTGTAAAAAGCTTAAGACTAATCCTGTTCCTTTCATTATCGCGATTGCAGTTTCATCCAACCTTCAGGGTGCGGCAACACTTGTTGGTGACACTACTGCTATTATGCTTGGCGGAGAAGCAAAGATGACGTTTATGGATTTCTTCTGGTATGAGGGTAAGCCGAGTATCTTTTTTGCGGTTGAACTTGGTGCGGTGGTTTCTGCTGTAATCCTTGCTTGGATATTCAGAAAAGAGAAACAGGCTATTCCCAAGCAGGGAATAACTACCAAGGTAACTGATTATGTTCCTACATATCTTCTTCTTATAATGCTTGCGCTTTTGATTGGTGCATCATTTATTCCAAATAAGCCCGATGTTACAAATGGTCTGATTTGTTGTGCGCTTTTGGTCGTTGGACTTGTTTATAATTTTATCAAAAATCAAACAAAAGAGGCAGTTGTTGGTCCTATTAAAGCAATAGATTTCGAAACACTCGGTCTTCTTCTTGGATTGTTCCTTATGATTGGCGGCATCAAGGAGCAGGGTGTTATTGATGCGGCGGCTCAGCTTCTTGCAAATCTTGGCGGTGGTAATGAGTTCATTCTCTTTACTGTTATTGTTTGGTTTTCAGTTATTATTTCTGCATTTATTGATAACATTCCATATGTTGCAACAATGCTTCCCATTATCACAGGACTTGGTATTAATCCAACTCTTATGTATTTTGGACTTCTTTCGGGCGCTACTCTTGGTGGAAATATTACACCTATCGGTGCGTCTGCTAATATTACTGGTACTGCAATTCTTCGCAAGGAAGGTTATGAGGTTAAAAATAAGGATTTCTTCAAAATTGGAATTCCTTTTACGCTTGCTGCAGTTATCTCTGCATATGTGTACCTTTGGATCGTTTACGGAATACTTTGATTTGGTATTTAATAACAAAAAGCACTCAAAAAATTTGGGTGCTTTTTTTGTTGACAAATGGGGATAATTATTGTATAATTAAAATAGATAAATTTGCGTATAAAGGAGCAGATCATGAAAAGATTATTATCAATTCTTTTGATTTTGGTTATGGGACTTGGGCTTTTCTCTTGCTATGGCATGGTTGATCCCACTAATCCTATTTTTAGTAGTACTACCAATCAAGGAAGTTCGACAACTCGTCCTTCAAGTAGTTCAAGTACAAGCACTTCAACTCGTCCTTCTACTACAACTTCTACACTTCCAAGTAGTACAACAACAAATAAGCCATCGGGCACTACTACAACAACTACAACAACAACTACTACTACAAATAAACCTTCGGGAACTACATCCACTACAACAACTACCACAGGTGGCAACGTAGATATTCCCAAGGATGATCCTATTCTTAATCCCGATATTGATGAAATGATCCTTTTTGAAGAGCTTTTCAGTTATGAAAATCACATATCTCTTTATCTTGATATAAGTAATTCAGAGCTTAAAAAGATACAGAAGGACTATGAAAAATATAGTTCTATGGGTTCAAAATCTCCCATTTACAGAATGGCAGATTTGCACGTTACAATTACTAAGCCCGACGGTACTCAATGGAAGTTCATCATTGAGCAGGTTGGCGTTAGAATGAAGGGTAACACCTCAAGAACAAGCTTTTATAGCGATAGCAATGGAATGTATAATCTTGTTCACTTTAAAATCAGTTTCAAGGAAACCTTTGATGATGAAGAATATTACGGTAGTGATGCTCTTGTTTGGTCAGATAGCTCCGCAAGAAAAGCAAGAAAAAACAGAACGTTTGCTACTCTTGAAAAAATTGATATGAGATGGAATAAGAATGAGGACTCTACTCATATTAGAGAACTTTATTCTTATGAGATATATCGTGAAATGGGCGTTCTTGCTCCTCACACAAATCTTGCATCCGTTGATATTTCCAATGATCACGCAGGCGTTTGGTTGTTCTATGAGCCAATTGACGATATCTTCCTTGAAAAAAATCTTCCCGCAGAGGCGCTTGGTGGTGACCTTTACAAGCTCGGTTGGACAAGTGAGGGTGCGACATTCACATCCTTCTCATCCTATGGTGTTGAGGATGAGGACGCGGTTAAATTCTATGTTTATGATCTTAAAACCAATAAAAAGACAAGTGATCATTCATCACTTAGAAATTTGATTAGCACAATCAATTCAAATTCTTGCAATAAAACATCTTTTGCTTCAGTTGTTGACGTTGATAACTTCCTCAAATTTGCGGCAATTTCATATATGATGGGTAATCCCGACGATTTGAGAAACAACTATAATAACTGTTACATTTATTTCCGTGCAGACAATGGAAAGATGATGATTATACCTTACGATACCGACAGAGGTCTTGGCGTAAACAAGGATTGGAACCCATCAGGCAACCATATGACAGAGGATAGTCCTTATAGTAATAAGGCAATAGGTAATGGAAGCAATCAAAAAAATCCTCTTTTCACAAAGGGTATTTTGAATTCAAGCTTCTATATGAATGAATATACCGAGGTTCTTAAAACAGTTGCTTCTGACGATTTGTTTAAGATTGCTACTTTTGAGGAATATTATCTTCGTGCAAAGAATCTTTACAAGGATGATACAACCACTTCCAAACAGTATAATAACGGTGGACGCGGCGTTTCATTTAACGCAAGTACGTCCAATGGTTCTAATATGTCATACAGTAATTATATTACTAAAAAGGCATCAACTCTTGCTAAATATATTAGTGGATTCAGTATGAATGTTGGAACAACAACAAATCCCGATGCGGGTTCAAGCTCAGGTTCGGGTTCGGGTTCGGGTTCTGGTTCTAATACTGGAACAACTCCTGCTCAAAAGGAATGGGAGCTTTATGTTCGCGGTAATTTTGATAGTAATAACTGGCAAAATCACTCACAGTATAAGCTCCAACATATTGGAAATGGTATCTACTCCGTAACGTTTACTGCTTATTCAAGTAGCGGTGATGCGGGTACGTTTAAGTTCAAGATTTACAACAATAGAGAAAGCGGAGATAATGCTTGGTATAACACCGTTGATGAAAGCAAGATTAATACCTCGTTTGAATATCAGGGTGGTAATATGAATATTCAAGTTGCGCTTGGAACTTACACTATCTATTTTGATAGTAATACTGAAACTGTTTATTTTGAAAAGAAATAAAATATGAAAATGGCGGTCATCGACCGCCATTTTTGTTTATATTCTTTTAACAATTTCCTTTTGAGATTTAACAATGCAATCCGCAGGGTAAACTCCGCGAAGGGAAGTGAGTGGGTAAACACTTGTGTTTTTGCCGATTACTGTGCCGGGATTAATTACCGAGCCACAACCGACATCTGCGCCGTCACCGAGAATTCCACCGATTTTGCGCAATCCCGTTTCGTATTCAACATCTCCGTGAACCACGACGTTTTTGCCGTCACTTTTAAGGTTAGAGCAAATAGTTCCTGCTCCGGTGTGCGCTTTGTTGCCTAAAATTGAGTCACCAACGTAGTTGTAATGAGGTATTTGTACCTTATTCAACAAAATACAGTTTTTTAATTCACTTGAATTGCCGATAACACAGTTTTCTCCTGTGATAACTCCGCCTCGAATAAATGCTCCAGGTCGCACTTCTGTGCCTGAACCGATAACAGTTGGTCCTTCAATTGTGGCGGTGGGGTATATTTTAACGTTTTCACCAACAAGAACTCCGTCCGAAATTAAAGTGTATCCTTCAAGACCTTCAGCAATTATCTTTTTTGTAAGGTCTTTTATTTTGGGCAGCATTTCCCAAGGATATTCGTTATTTTCAAAAAAGTCGGTAAGATATGGGACTGTACAATCAAACAAGTCTTTAGTTTTAACAAGCTTATTCAACCGCATGACCTCCTTCAATAATTGCTTTAACAATAATATCTGCATATTCGTGACATTTCTCTTCAGTTTCTGCCTCAACCATCACGCGAATGAGCGGTTCAGTTCCGCTTGGACGAAGAAGCACGCGTCCGTTTCCGTTTATGAGTGCTTCGGCTTCCTTTACACTTGCAAGAACATCTTTGTCATTCATAGCAGCATCTTTGTCAATTACGCGAACATTCTTTAAATATTGAGGATAAACCATAACGTCCTTAACGAGCGCGGAAAGAGTAGATTTGCTATCGCAAATTTCTTCAGTTACCATAATGGCGGTTAAAAGTCCGTCACCTGTGGTCGCGTATTTTCTCATAATGATATGTCCTGATTGCTCACCGCCGATGGAATAATCCTTTTCTTGCATACATTCGTAAACGAAGCGGTCACCAACTTTGGTTTGAACGCATTTAATTCCAATTTTATTAAGAGATGCTACAAATCCGCTATTTGACATCACAGTCGCAACAAGGGTGTTATCATTGAGCATTCCGCGAGCCTTAAGACGCTTCGCAAGAAGATACATAATTTTATCTCCGTCAACAATATTGCCGTTTTCGTCAACTGCAAGACATCTATCACAGTCACCATCAAATGCAAAACCTACGTCAAGATGCTTTTCGCGAACAAGCTTTGCAAGATTTTCAATATGAGTTGAGCCACAATTACGGTTTACATTAAGACCATCGGGCTCGTCACCGATAACGTAAATTTGCGCACCGAGTGCTCCAAAAACTGCGCGTGCGATAGACCAAGCGGCACCGTTGGCACAGTCAAGACCGATGCGGAGCTTTTTGTATGAGTTGGAAGCAACTGAAATGAGATAACCAATGTATCTGTTTCTTCCACTAACGTGGTCGTGAATGCTACCGATTTTATCACCAACTGCCAAGGGAAGATCATCACCCTTAATTCCAAGCAAACCGAGATTTCCGTCGAGATATGCTTCGATAAGCGCGGTGGTTTCGTCATCAAGTTTTTCACCGTATCGGTTAATTACCTTAATTCCATTGTCATGGAATGGGTTATGCGAAGCGGTAATCATAATACCGCAATCAAATCCGTCCATTCTTGTAATGTAGGAAACACTTGGGGTTGTTGTAACGTGAAGAATATATGCGTCCGCTCCCGATGTTGCAATACCCGATGCGATTGCATACTCGAGCATATAGCTTGAGCGACGTGTATCCTTACCGATAACGATTTTAGGACGTCTTGTACCTCTGTCTTCACCCTGAAGCTGAAGGGAATAGTACCAACCGAGAAAGCGTCCGATTTTATATGCGTGCATTGAAGTCAAATTGACGTTTGCTTCACCGCGGAAACCGTCTGTGCCAAAATACTTATTTGTGAGTGGTGCGGTTATTGTTCTGCGAAGTTCAACTTCATCGCGAAGCAGGTCGTCACAGGAGATCATAAAAATCTCTGAAAGCTGCAAAATTTTATCAATTTGAGGAACTGAGTGATCCATCTCCCATTTTGAAATGGATTGACGAGAAACGTTAAGAAGCTCCGCGAGCTTTTCTTGGGAGATGCCCATACTGTTACGGAGTGCGATTATTTTTTGTCCTATCGTCATAGAAAAATCTCCTTAATATAATAATGTATATTTCTATACTCATTATACTAAATATATCACAAAAATGCAACAGTTTCTATCAACTTTTCTTTGAATTTTTTGCAACTTGCAGTTGCAAAATTGTAGCTTTTTGTCAGAAATATTATTTTGCAGATAAAAAATGTCGAAAATATACAAAAAAATGCAAAGTGGAGTTGATTGTGAAGTCTATTTTTCGCAACTTGAATATTCGTCATAATTGTGTCAATAATTAAATTACCAAACGGAAAGGAGTTTGATAAAAATGACGAATAAGGAACTACTTTACATTGAGGATGCACTCGGTCACGAAAAGTATTTTAAGACGAAGTGTCAGGAGTGTTCTGCACAACTTCAGGATGGAGATTTGAAAAATCTTGTAACCGATTTAACACAAAAACACGGTGAAATCTTTAACGGTTTCTATCAATTACTTTGAGGAGGATTAAAATGAACGAAGCAACAAACGACAGAAATGTGATGGAGAATCTTCTCCTTCTTGAAAAAGGAGCATGTGACCTCTATATGCACGGAGCAATCGAAGCAAGCGACCAAAACATTTTTGCGTCTTTTTCAAATGCATTGAATAAATCTTTGCAATTGCAAAATCAAATTTATAGCAAGATGAAAGAGAAGGGCTGGTACGCGCCCGAGATGGCTCAGCAGGATAAGGTTAATCAGTTGAAGCAAAAATTTTCTACTAATTAATAAACAAACCGCTTGGTTTTTTACCAAGCGGTTTTGTGTTAAATTATTGTGGTTTGATTTGCATCTACTTTGCTATTTGCACGGTAGGGAATACCGAGGTGTTCATAAGCAAGAGGGGTTACGCAACGTCCTTTAGGTGTACGGGAGAGGAAGCCGATTTGCAAGAGATATGGTTCGCAAACATCCTCTATAGTGATTGCTTCTTCACCGATTGTTGCCGCGATTGTGTCAAGACCAACGGGACCGCCGTTATAGAAGCGGATAATCGTTTCAAGCATACGTCTATCAAGACTATCAAGACCGAGCTCGTCGATTTCGAGCTTTTGAAGAGCATATCTTGCAATTTCGCAGTTGATAATTCCATCTCCCATAACGATTGCAAAGTCGCGAACTCTTTTTAAAAGTCGGTTGGCAATACGAGGTGTACCACGTGAACGACTTGCGATTTCAAGTGCGCCGTCCTCAGTAATACTAATGCCGAGAATTTTTGCACTTCTTTTAACGATCGTAGAAAGCTCCTCGGGGGTGTAAAGCTCGAGCTTTAAAAGAACACCAAATCTATCACGAAGGGGGCTTGTGAGCTGGCCTGCGCGTGTTGTTGCTCCAACGAGTGTGAACTTGGGCAAATCAATTCGAATGCTTCTTGCCGCAGGACCTTTACCGATGATGATGTCAACGGAATAGTCCTCCATTGCGGGATAGAGCACTTCTTCAATAGAACGGGAAAGACGGTGGATTTCGTCAATGAAAAGCACGTCACCGTTTTCAAGTCCTGTGAGAATTGCAACAAGGTCACCCTGCTTTTCGATGGCGGGGCCGGATGTGATTTTAATGTTCACTCCCATCTCATTTGCGATGATATGGGAAAGAGTTGTTTTACCAAGACCGGGAGGGCCATAGAGAAGCACGTGGTCAAGAGCATCGGAACGAAGCTTTGCTGCTTCAATATATATTTTGAGGTTTTCCTTTGCTTTTTCCTGACCGATATATTCTTCAATGCTTTGGGGACGAAGCTCGTTTTCGCGCGCGTCGTCACCTGTCATAGAAGGGGAAACTGCGCGTTCTTCATAGCTATTTTCAAAATCAAAATCTTCTTCGTAACGCATTTATTTACCCTCCAAATTTACTAAGATTTTTAAGTGCAATACGGATAATATCATCCGTATCTTTACCTGCAAGTTCAACTCCGCGAAGAGCGGCAACAACCTCACTTTTGGTGTAACCAAGCACCAAAAGGGCACTTTGTGCATCAGAAAGCTTTGAGCTTCCTGCAGGTACGGAAACATTCGTTGAAGATGTGTTTTGAGCTGTAGGAACACTTTCACTATAAGTTTTTGAAACCTTGTCTTTAAGTTCAAGAATAATTCTTGCGGCGGTTTTGGCGCCTATTCCGTTTGCCTTTGAAATTGCCTTTGTGTCTTCATTCATAATCGTGATAAAGAGCTTATCGGGCGTGAACAAGGACAAGATGGCAGTGGCTGCCTTGGGACCAACGCCCGATACAGTGATTAGAAGCTTGAATGCCTCAAGCTCACTTTCACTTGCGAAGCCAAAAAGCTCAATTCCGTCCTCACGAACTGCCATATAGGTATAAAGACGAACTATGGGCGCTTCACTCACCGAGAGGTGAGGTGGCATTGCCTCATAGGTCGTTTGTGTTATTGTTAATTTATAGCCAACACCGTTAGCATCTACAACGGCAAAGCCATAATCAAGGTGGGCAAGCTTGCCTTCAATGTAATAAAACATCAGTTTTCTCCTTCTGTTTCTTCTTCATTGTTTTTTGTTACTGAAACAACTTCCTTTTTGCTTTTTCTTGATTCTAAAATCCAAATTCCCGCAAAGAGAACGGTTGAAATACCTGAAATAATACCACCTACAACATAAATTTTAGGCATATACTTGAATTCGATTTCGTGATCACCTGCGTTGTCAATATCGAACGCCATGAGTGAGTCACCGTAGATTGAGTATGTTTCAACCTGTTTCCCATCAACATAAACCTTCCATCCTGCATCGTAGGGAATGGTTGTCATAATAGTTTTGTTGTTTTCGTATGTGGTAATAGAACCAAAAATATTGTCATCAGTTGATTTTTCAGTGGTTACGAGATTCGTTTTTGCAAGATTTTCGATTGCATGTTCAAATTCATCCATATCGAGTGTATATAGATAATTTGTATTTTTGAAGAAATAGAGCTTTCCTTCATCAAGCTTGAATTTTATGCTCATTTCCTCACCTGCTTCTCTATATCCCAAGCAAATAATTCTTGAATAGTTGCTGCTTTGAACGTAATGCTCACCATTAACGCTCATTGTGAATGATCTTTCATATCCTGTGGGTAAGAAGAGATAGAGGGGGCCGCTTTTCTTTACTTTAAATTTGAATTCCAAATTTTCTTCCGTTGGATCGGACGAGGTCGAGGAATATTCCATACTTCCGCCAATCGTACCAAGGCTACCGATTATTTCTGTGCCTTTACTTAATTTGATTGGAGTGAAGAAATCAATGGAATTTTCTTCATCGTTGCCAAGGAGAGTATTCAATAAAAGATTTTGTACCTCGAAGGGATTTTTGAGCCCTTCTTCTACTTTATAGTCATAGGAAAGCGTTGTTTCAAGATTTTTGATTGCATCACTTACGCCAAAGGCAAGGCCTAATGCGTAAGGGTTTTTATATGCGAAATAATTATCGTCCTCTGCAACCTTTTCAAAATATTTATCCATAAAACCGTTTTGGGCAAGAGTTTCATTGCTATATGGATTTTCCTTTGCAGAATAAATGTATTTAACTCCGAAGATTGCATCTACGAGTGCAGTTGAGCCAAGGTATTGTGTCCAATGCGCATCTGCGTATATACCAAGATACTCGATGAGATCGATAGCTTTTTGATTGAGAGTTGAGGTTGAGTTTGAAAAGCCTTTAATGTTAAGTGCCATATTATCGTTTGTACAACGGTGAGTTGTTTTTTCGGAACGATAGAAGGTTTTATCTTGATTTTGAACAGTTTCGACGATGGGAGTTAATTCTTTAAAGTAATCGTAATATGATGAATAAGTACCCCAACCTATATTGTATCGCATAGAGGCAAAAAGCACAACTCCATTTACAAAAAGCTCAATACATATTGCAACGAAAAGAATTTGAGCCATGCGTTTTTTATTTTGTGATTTGATGAGGTAGCATAGTATTGCACCGATTGCAAAAATTGCTATGATTGAGAAAACAATAACCCACAAAAATGGAAGCTTGTTTGCAATAAAGCCATATTTGTATTCATCTTTATCTTGTAGAACGAAGTTGGGAAATTCCATTTTCTGTGCTATGAGGAGTAGAGTGATTACACAAGCACCCGTTGCGAAAATTTTCTTTGGAGAATGCTCTTCAATTTCGCAGAAAGCTTTATATGCCATTATAAGCATCAAGAAAATTACAATAAAGCTATAACGGTAGTTTAAGCAGTTAGGCTCTTGGAATCCGTGCATTACAAGATCGGTGGGATTCATTGCCATAATAAGCACGAAAAGAAATGAGAACGCACCGTAGAATATTTTTTCGCGAGATGGAACGCGCTTTGCCATTACGAAAATTGGTAACATAAAGAGGGTGAGGACACCGCTATAGAGAAGAGGGAGTCCCTCGTGCATTACAGTATCATAAGAACCGGGAAGAAGCTTTGGGAAAAGATCGAAGAAATCAAAATTTGCAACCATATCCCAATTTGGTTTTGAAAATTCGTTTTTGCCAAATTGAAGCGAATAGTAAGCCGCACCTATAATAAACGCCGCCATTCCAAGTCCAACCGCTGTGCCGACGCCTATTCTTGCAAAGGATTTCAGGAAATGGTGCTTTTCACCTTTTGGATTGATGATGCTTCTATCACTATCCTTGAAATAAGTGAAGAAGAAGCAGAAAAGCGTGTACCAGCACATCATATAGCCGATGTAGTAGTGGCTCATCATAACGAGTGCCAAAACGGCGATATAAAGCACGATTTTTCCTTTTTTGATAAGTTGTTCAATTGCATATGTGAGAATGGGGAGAAGGAATAATCCGTCAAGCCACATTATGTTGTTTTGATATGTTATTGCGTAGGCAGAGAGGGCGTACATTGTTGCAAACAAAATGATATTGTTCTTGTTTTCGCATTTGCCCTGCTTGTGAAGATAGAAGCCGAATGAAAGTCCGCAAAGTCCAATTTTAATAACGATGATGGTCAAAAGAGCATAGAGCATCATAGACTTTGGAAATAGAGCAACTATATACGAAAGCGGGCTTGCTATATAGTAGGCATAAATTCCCATAAACTCACCGCCAAGTGAACGCGAGAACGAATAGAGAAGTGAAGCATCGCCGTGTAAAAACTCACGGAGTGCCTCATAAAAGTAAACGTATTGCGCGTTGAGGTCGAGTGTGAGGACACTTAAATCACCAAGTGGCTTATGTCCAAATGCAAAGTAAATTGCAAGCATTATCATTGCGGGAATGAAAAATGCATTGGTAAGATAACCGTATTCCGTTTTTATAGAAAGTAGTTTTTCATTACTTTTAATTATTTTAAATGGATTTTTAAATTTCATATATTGCTCCTATCAAACGTTTTCGGGATTGTGTGAAACGATGAATTTTTTTATTGATTTTTCGAATTTTATTCTATCAAGAGTCATATCGCGTGAACAGTTTAGGCATATAACACGAACGTCACTTCCGACTCGTAAAATTTTGAATTGATTAGATCCGCAGGGATGGTTCTTTTTCATTTCGACCACGTCACCAACGAATAATTTTATGATTTTCATATTTACCTCCGCTTCACAAAAATGAAAAAACGATATATAAAGTTATTATATCATAAATTTTGCTATAAGTAAATGGTTATTTTGAATATTTTTTATATAATATTATAATATATTACATACAAAAATATTTGACTTTTCAGGATTTTTATGATATAATGATAAATTGATAAAGTGTGTTTGGGAGGAGAATATGATAATTCTAGGAATTGACCCCGGTGTTGCTATTGTGGGCTTTGGCGTAATTGAATATAGCGGTTCAAAGTTTCGCACTCTTGATTACGGCGTGATTCGTACTCCTGCACATACGGATACTGAAAAACGACTTGCTACAATTTACAGTGAATTGAAGGATATTATTGAAAAATATCATCCCGATGCGATGGCGGTTGAAGAGCTATTTTGGAATACCAACCAAAAAACCGGTATTGCCGTTGCAGAGGCAAGAGGAGTAATTCTTCTTTGTGCAGAGCTTCTTGGCGTTGAAATTTTTGAATATACACCGCTTCAGGTTAAACAAAGCGTTGTTGGATACGGCAGGGCGGAGAAAAATCAGGTTATTACGATGGTGCAGATGTTTCTTAACATCAAGCAAAAGATTACTCCCGACGACGCGGCGGATGCTCTTGCTATTGCAATTTGCCACGCGCACGCGGGTAGCTCAAAGATTTCAAAATATTACAACAAAAAACAAACTTACGGAAAGGTTTATTGATATGTGGAGTGCAAATAATTGGAAAGACTATCAGCTTCTTGACGCATCTGACGGTGAACGTCTTGAAAGATGGGGAAAATATATACTTATAAGACCCGACCCGCAGATAATTTGGCACAGTGAAAGAAACGCGCCCGAATGGAAAAAGGCGGATGGTATTTATCGTCGCGCAAACACGGGTGGCGGTAAATGGGTTAAGAAAAATCTCCCTGAAGAATGGAATATTACTTATGGTGAGCTTGGCTTTGTGCTTCGCCCAATGGGATTTAAGCACACGGGACTTTTCCCCGAGCAGGCGGCTAACTGGGATTGGTTTTCTGACCTTATTAAGAACGCGGGCAGACCTATTAAGGTACTTAATTTGTTTGCATATACGGGTGGTGCAACAGTTGCGGCGGCAAAGGCGGGGGCATCAGTTTGTCACGTAGATGCTGCAAAGGGAATGGTTGCTCAGGCAAAGGAAAATGCAAAGCTTTCCGGACTTGAAAATGCTCCCATTCGTTATATTGTTGACGACTGCAAAAAGTTTGTTGAGCGCGAAATTCGACGCGGTAACAAATATGATGCAATTATTATGGACCCACCCTCTTACGGTAGAGGGCCTTCGGGTGAAATTTGGAAGATTGAGGATAGCATTGACGATTTGGTTGCGCTTACATCAAAGGTGCTTTCAGACAAGCCCTTGTTCTTCTTGATCAACTCATATACAACAGGATTATCTCCCCTTACTATGAGTTATATTGTTGATCTTCGCATTTCTAAGGTTCACGGTGGCAAATGTGAAGCAAGCGAGATTGCGCTCCCCGTTAAATATAGCGGAGGATTTATGCCATGCGGAGCAAGTGCGCGTTGGCAGGAGGAAAAATAATTTAAACAAAAAAGAAAGGAAAGTCACAAGGTGAATTCTGATTCTTATATTAAAATAGAGAATTTATGTGTTAGCTACGAAGAGGATGACGGAGCTAGAACGAGTGTTTTGAAGAATATTTCCCTTGATATTAAAAAGGGTGAATATCTTGCGGTGCTCGGTCACAACGGAAGCGGAAAGTCAACTCTTGCAAAGCTTCTCAATATGATACTTGAGCCGGATTCGGGCAAAATATACATTGAGGGCAAGGACATTACTAATCCTGAAATGACGGAGGATGATGTTTTCGAGCTTCGAAAGAAGGTAGGAATGGTATTCCAAAATCCTGATAACCAGCTCGTTGCAACTATAGTTGAGGACGATGTTGCGTTTGGTCCTGAAAATCTTGGAATTGCGCCTGCAGAAATCCGTCGCAGAGTTGATGAGGCACTTTCTGTAGTAGGTATGAGTGAATATGCAAAGGGTGAGCCCGCGCGACTTTCGGGCGGTCAAAAGCAGAGAATTGCGATAGCGGGTATTCTTGCAATGAAGCCCGACTGTATGATTTTTGACGAGTCAACCGCTATGCTTGATCCACTTGGTAGACGCGATATTATGAATACCATTGAAAAACTCAATTGTGAGCACGGTATTACCATAATTATGATTACTCATTATATGGACGAGGCGGCAAGAGCTAATAGAATCGTTGTTCTTGACGATGGCAAAATTCTTATGGACGGAAGCCCTGCCGAGATTTTTGAGAAATCCGAAAAGCTTCGTGAATGTGGACTTGACGTTCCACAATGTGTGGGGCTTGTTCATTCACTTAAAAAACAAGGAATAATAATTGAAGGAGAATGCCATACACCTACTGCGTGTGCAGAGGCGATAGAGGCAGCACTTAAAAAGAAAAATGGCAAAAATTAAACTTCAGGATGTGTCGTTCTTCTACGGCAAGGGAACGGCATATTGTAAAGAAGCATTAAAAAATGTTAATATCGAAATAAAAGAAGGTTCAATTACAGGTCTTATAGGACACACGGGAAGTGGAAAAAGCACGATGCTTCAGCTTCTTAACGGACTTGCTACCCCAAGCGAGGGTAAGGTGCTTCTTGACGGTGTTGATATTTGGGAAAAGCCGAAGGAAATTGGCAAGGTTCGTTTTAGAGTTGGACTTGTTATGCAGTATCCTGAATATCAGTTGTTTGAAGAAACTGTTGAAAAGGATATTGCTTATGGTCCTAAAAATATGGGACTTAACGAACTTGAAATTGCCGAAAGAATAAATGAAGCTATCGATTTTGTTGGACTCTCTCCCGATGTGCTTCAAAAGAATCCCTTTGATCTTTCTGGCGGTCAAAAGAGAAGAGTTGCTATTGCGGGTGTTATTGCGATGCGCCCCGAGGTGCTCGTTCTTGATGAGCCTGCAGCGGGACTTGACCCTCAAGGACGTGACGTGATTTTGGACGGGATTTTCAAATATCGTGAAAAGACCGGTGCTACGGTTATCATTGTAAGTCACAGTATGGAGGATATGGCTCGTCTTTGCGACGATATTATCGTGCTTTCACACGGTGAGGTTGTGCTTAACGGCACGCGTGATGAGGTGTTTACTCAGTCCCAAATGCTTGAAAAAATAGGACTTGCCGTTCCTCAAATAACATTGCTTATGCATGAGCTTAATGCTCGTGGAATTAAGGTTAATAACGGTATTTATACCGAAGAAGAAGCCGTTAAAGAAATAGCAAGACTTTTGGGAGGTGCGAAATGAAAAGTATTTCACTTGGACAGTACTATGCTGTTAAATCTCCTATTCACAATCTCGATCCGAGAGTGAAAATCGTTATTGCAATGCTTTATATCGTGATAGTATTTTTGTGTTCAAACGTGCTTTCAATGGCACTGTTGCTACTTTCCGCTATCACAATATTAGCTCTTTCCAATATCCCCTTTAAAATTGTTATTAAGTCAGTTAAGCCGATTTTATTTATTATCGCCTTTACTGCAATTATCAATATTTTTTGGACTACTGAGGGCAATATTCTGTTTGATCTTGGTTTTGTTCAAATTTATGATAAGGGTGTAATAAACGCGATATTTCTTATGGTGAGAATTTTCGTGCTTATCATAGGAAGTAGCATTCTTTTGACATATACCACAACCCCGATAGCTCTTACTGACGGTATTGAAAGATTGCTTTCACCTCTTAAGAAAATTGGCTTGCCCGTTCACGATTTTGCAATGATTATGACCATTGCTTTGCGCTTTATTCCCACTCTTATGGAAGAAGCAGAAAAAATCATGAATGCTCAAAAGGCAAGGGGAGCGGATTTTACAAACGGTTCACTTATCCAAAGAGCGAAGGCGCTTATACCGATTCTTATCCCCCTTTTCTCATCGTCAATAAGACACGCGCTCGACCTAGCAACTGCGATGGAGTGCCGTTGCTATCGCGGTGGAGAGGGTAGAACGAGAATGAAAATATTGAAATGTCAAGCAAGTGACATTTTTGCACTCTTATTGATAATTGGATTTGGTGCTGCGATTGTTTGTATTAATATGCTTGCAAGTCAGTTTTTACCTTTTTAACGAGGTGATAAAATGAAATTATTGCTTAAAATAAGCTTTCTTGGAACAAACTATTGCGGATATCAGGTTCAGCCCGATAAGCCAACAGTTCAAAGGGAATTAAATGATGCAGCAAAGCGTATATTGGGCTTTGAATGTGACGTGGTTGGTTGCAGTAGAACGGATAGCGGAGTGCATGCAAATGAGTTTTTTGTTTGCGTTTCAAAAAAAGGTGAAAATAGTTTGGAATGCACTATTCCTATGGACAAAATCCCCCTCGCGTTCAATTCCGTTTTACCTGAGGATATTTCCGTGCTCGAGGGTAGAATTGTTGATAGCGAATTTCACCCAAGATATGATGTAAAACACAAGGAATATATCTATAAAATTTGGAATAACCCCATTAAAAATCCGTTTTCTGCGGATAGAGCATACCATATTCCGCAGACCTATTCAAATGAGCTTGTTGAAAAAATGAACGAGGCGGCGCAGCACCTTTGTGGAAAGCACGATTTCTGCTCCTATATGGCTCAAGGGTCGAAAATAGTTGATACAAATCGCGAAGTTAAATATGCCAAAGTTTATCGTGAAGGAGATTTTATTATTTTCAAGGTAGCTGCTGACGGATTTTTATATAATATGGTGCGTATAATGACGGGGACTCTGCTTCTTGTTGCACAAGGAAAAATTGAACCTTCGGATATTGCCAAAATCACCGAGAGCAAAAATAGAAAAAACGCGGGCTCAACTGCGCCCGCTTGCGGATTGTATCTTAACAAAGTAGAATACTAATTTGAAAGGAGTTGGGAAAATGCATTTTTTTGACAATTTAATAGATAAATTTAAGTATAATCCCAATTCCGTTAAGAAGGATTACGACGGAAAAACGGATATTTACCTTGCCAAGGCAAGCTATAGATATGCTTATTTCAAAAGAATTCTTTGCGTTCTTTTGATTTTAGTGATTATTGCCTTTATTTTGTCGGGAAGTCTTTCGTATGAAAAGTTATTTTATCTCACCAAGGATATAAAGCTTGCCAATAATTACGTTAATTCGATTCACGATACAATAACCTATAACGTAGGTAATTCGCAGAGCTTTATTACATATCGTGAGGGACTTGCCTTGGCAAGCAGGGAGAGATTTTCCGTATTTGCCGCAGGAGGAAGAGAAATTTTCACCTCCAATCATAGTTATGGGAATCCCGCTCTTGCATCAAGTGACAAATATGTTCTTTTGTATGATGTTGGTGGAAGGCAGTTTGATTTGTATAATTCGTTTACAAGGGTAAAAGGTGAAACACTCGATTATGCTATTTTTGGCGCAAGCATTTCTAAAAATGGTACGTTTGCTTTGATTACCCGTGCGGAAAGATATGAGTCAGTTGTGAGCGTTTATAAGACTAATGGCACAAGATACGATTATAGCTTTTCGCAAGGACGAGTTATTTCCGCTTCCTTAAACGAAAAGGGAACCGAAATGGCAATTTTACTTGCTTTTGCGAATGGGGACGATTTTCGCACCGAGCTTCGTTTATACCGCATTGGAAAAGAAGATTACAATAGTGTGGATGCAGGTTTTTTCGAAATTCCTTATGCTGTGAAAATTCTTGATGCTGGCAATATTATTGTGGTTGGTGCAAACGAGGTTAAAGCGTTTAGTTCAAATCTTGGACTTTTGAATGAATATTCCACAGATGATGAAATATACCGTTACTATTTTGGAGAAGATAGTATTGCACTATCCCATTTTTCAAAGGATAGTGGAAAAACCGAGGTGGTAGTACTTAATAAGCGAGGAAAAATTGATAAAAGTTATCTGTTTGATGACAGGATTTTGGATGTTGCTCTTTGCGATAACTATTTGTTCGTTCAAACCCTTGGCGGATTTGAACAAAAAAATATGACGTTAAATACGTCGAAAAAAATTGATGTCGTTGCAACTGATTTTAAGATGATGGTCAGTGATAAAAATACATTGATTGTTTGTGACGATTCTTATGCAAAATATTTGAATTTTGAAAATTAACTTGGAGGACATTATGGAACTTTTAAAAATTATCGTTGACGTTGTTGTTGTGGCACTTGCTGCTCTTTTGGTGTTTCTTGGGATTAGAAGAGGATTTGTTAAATCATTCTTTAAAAGCACAAAAATCTTTTTTGTAATTCTTGTAACTATACTTATTGGTTCATTGGTTGCATCTTTGTGTCAGAATTGGTTCGTAGAGGGCTGGTTTGAAGGTAAGGTGAGCAGTGTGCTCGTTGAAAAGGTTGAAGAAATCGATGGCGAGTTTACATTTGAAGCTCTTACAAGTGATGTTCCTGCTATTGCTAAAAAAATAGTTCCTATGGATGAAATAGAAGAATACTATAACACACTTTCGGGAAATAAGGTTGAAATTGCTAATGAAATTGGAACAAAAATTGAGAATATTGCAATTGGTGTTGTTTCTAACGTAATTGGATATGTTTTGGCATTTGTAGTTGCGTTTATTATCTGTACTGTAGCAATTCTTATTATTGAGAATATCTGGGAGCTTCCTGTTCTTGGTTGGCTCAATCACGCAGCAGGCGTTCTTTGGGGTGTTGCAAATGCATATCTTGTAACAAGTCTTGTGGTTTGTATTGTTGCATTGATTTTTGGAAATGCTTTTATTGAAAGTACCGTTGTTGCAAGAATTATTTATAAAATCGGTTTGTTTACTTTCTAATACCGAGGAGGTATTTATATGTTAATGTGTTCAAGATGCCATAAAAGAATGGCAGTTGTCTTCATCACTAAGCTTGAAAATGGTGAGAAGAAGAACGAGGGTGTTTGCATTACCTGTGCTAAGGAACTCGGTCTTCCTCTTGATAACATGCTTGGTGATATGATGAATAAGCTTGGCATTTCATCCGAAGAGCTTGCAGGCATGGAGGATGATATGGCTAAGATGATGGAGGAGGGTGGAAATCTTCCTGCAATGATGGAGGGGGACTCAAATGATGACGAGGCAACCACTCCTGCGATTGACCTTCAAAAGCTTTTTGGAGGTACTCCCGCCAATGCTCCTAACGTTGAAAAGGGCAAGTCAAATAATGATGAAAAGAAAAAAGAAAAGAGCAGAAAATTTCTTGACTCTTATTGCAAAAATCTCAATGCAGAGGCAATTTCGGGCAAGCTTGATTCTATAGTTGGTAGAGAAAAGGAACTTGCAAGAGTTATTCAAATTCTGTCAAGAAGACAAAAAAACAACCCCTGCCTCATCGGTGAGC
>JAZQUS010000038.1:0-6714 GCA_045631445.1 Eubacteriales bacterium | reverse complement strand
TGCTCTTTCATAAAGTTTTCTTTCTGTTCGATGCGCGGCATAGTCTGAAAGTTTTTTATGATTTTACTTTTTTTCATATCCCTTGATACCAACTTTCTTCTGATATTTGGCAATGCAATGGTCGGTTACATTATGACCGGCCACAATTTCAAATGCCATTTCCATTCCGATGACTTCCCATCTTTTGTTCTTAATAACAGGATGGTCGTAACCAAGAAGGTTGCTCAGCTTTGCGAGTCTGTCCGACTGGACCATGATGTAGTCATAGAGGGTTTCGACTTTCTCTTCGAGAGTGGGAATGTGTTCCTTATTGGTTTCCTTGATGATGATGAATTCGGTCATAGGTGTCTTTTCCTTTCTGTTTTTAGGATTAAATATTTCATTTTCTGCGTATGATGGATTAGTGAAAAAATCAATAGGAAGCATTTTCATTCTCCTTTGTAATTAATTTAGGCAAAGCCCATAATGAAGCGCCTAAAGTTTGCGTATCGCTACTACGTTTCCCTTAGGCGCTTGATATAGGTTTCGCTTACTCAAACATACGAGGATAAAGTTTCTGTTTGAAACTCCAACCTGCATTCTTCAGCCAGCTATCAACCGTGCGAATAGTAGGGCATTCAAACTCTCCCTTAATAGGCAGAGGATTAACAGGGCATTTGATTTTGCAAAAGTATTTTTGCCCATACTGTCCATCGGTTTCCCAACGGAACATCGCAATAAGTTGGATATCCCTTTCCTTTGCGTAAGTGGTGCGAATACGCTCATAACCCATAGAACCGCTGTCTCTCAATGCAGATGCCAGCTTGTGGTTAAAGTAAGGAAGAAGGTCTCCCTTTTTGGTATAGATGATGACGATAGGATACTTAGACATAATGTCGTTTCCTTTCTATAATATATTTTGGGTTTCGCTTATGGGATGGGACTGATACGCTCAATCCCTCAGAAGCGCGGGAAGCGCAAGCATAATCCAAAAAGCACCGCAGTGCCTCATTCCCAAATTTCGCTTTCCCTTTGGCATGTTTATTCTACATACCGAGCCTAAGAGCCTTGGTCACTCTCACTCTTTACCCCATAAGTATTTCAATTGCCTTATGGTACAATTAGTTTTTAGATTAAGCCGAGTTCCCTTGCAACTTCGGTATAGGTGTCACCACTGCAGAAAAATTCTCCGTTGACATAGCCTTCGTAGTGTCCGGCCACATTGATGATTTTCACTTCCATTACAAATCACTCCTTTGGTATTAATACGGAGCAATGCGTGTTTCCGTTAGGAAACAACACACGTCGCACTCCCTTGTAGTGCGATTTTCCCTTAGGAACAACGCTCCATGATGCCCACCAATTTCCCTTGATGGGCACGAGCAACGTTATTACATTTCATCATAAATAGCTTCCACGTCTATGATTAGTTTAATGATGATGTCGTCATATATATTAGTTTCCGTTCCGTTGTCATCAAAGACAACATACACGGGCGCATCATCATATGCAGGTTCGTTACTTATGGTTTCCGTTTGGTAATCCCAAATGTTTCCATCACAAGTGATGACAGTTCCATCAAGATAATAATTACCTGCCTTCATATATTGCCCATTTCCCTTTGCACATCCGGTCAAAAGCATAGAGCATAAGGATAATAATATCATTGCCTTTTTCATATAAATCACTTCCCTTTTACATAATATGAGCAAAGCCCATAATGAAAGCCACAAACTTAATTTCGCTTGTGGCTTCGATATAGGTTTCGCTTATTCACCTAGTAATTCAGCTAGACTTAGTTCATTTCCCTTTGGCATTTCGCCACTGCGCACAATATCGGCGCACTCTTTCATTGCCTGCAGGAGCATTTCTTCCATTTCTCTTAAACTCCCTTCTCAGCAATCTTACGCTGAAGCTTTGTTACGCTCTCGTCATAGCGATAAGCATTAATGACAGAGATTATAACTACAATAATGCAGAGGCAAAACGTGATGATTTCCATTTTTCTTGATAGAATATCGGTTGCATATCCAGTAAATGCAATAAGCATACCGAATATAGAGAAGAGCAAGCCAATGATTGCGTTGACACACATCAAAGTTTGATGAACGCGCAGTTGAAGTTTAAGATTGTTTTTCATAGGTCATTTTCCTTTCTTTTCGTTATCGAAATATGCAATAACCAAAGAATGTGTATGTGCAATAGCGCACTTATCGCAATCCAAGCGCATACCCTTATTACAACAGCAATTACAACTGTGCAAAAAGGACTTGTTAGCTTCGTCAATGTTGTCGGCATCATACTGATAATTGACACCAATTTGTTCAAATTTAGTCACAATATTTCCTCCTAACTTCGTAAACGATTACATTTTGTTATATTTTTCGATTAAATAATCAGAGAAAGATTTATGAGCAACAATTTGAAATGCTTCTTGCATACCTAATATTTTTACGCAAAGCCTTTTAACCATGATATCATTTTTGCCAAATTTATTAGAAAGCTCGTTGTATTTAATGAGTTCTTGTTTAATAGTTAGAAATAATTTATCTATTTCCAATTCATAATCCCCCCTATAAAAATAAGGATAGCTTATTCGCTATCCTCTTTGGACAAATCTACGCCGTAATATCTTTCAACTGCGTTAATTATTAGTTTGTTCATAGATGTTTTTTCTAGTTTTGCTAGTTCTTGCAAGATTTCTTTTTTATCTTTTGGAATTCGCAAAGCTACTTTGAAATAATTTTTTTGGTTATACTCATTTTGATACTCGAATCTTGACATATGCCAACATCACGCCCTTTCTATATAGTTATTATAACATATGCCATCATATGTTTACAATATGTTTCCCATATCTTGAAGTTCATCAAAATAAGCAAACCATTCAGTTTTAAATTTCTGTTTTGAGCTGATGTATTCAGCGCTTTGAGTATATGTGCGACGAGCCACATAAACAGAGTCACCAAAAAACATTTGGTATACAAGGAATTGTTCTGCAGCATCATCAAAAGAGAGATTATCAACAAGCAGAGTATTCCCTTCCCAAATTTCATAAGTTGTTTTTTGTTTAACTAACATAATTTACACTCCTTTCCGCATTTATTGCGTGGAGAAAGGCTTGTTTGACCAATAAATTGGCAAGGCACAATACCTTACAGAAAGCCTTTTTATTAAAAGATATAGTTATCCTATATACTTTAAGCATAATAATTCTATCTAATACAATGGATTTCTCCAAGTTGTTGTGTACGTCCGTTCTACTTCACCTCGCGCAAGGTGGTAGGGTAGCAGTATTCTTCCGCGACCTCGGAATACGTATATTCCAACTAGTACGAGTTGCACGTACATCTCGCGTGATTCCAACTCATTACACGATAGACTAACCAAAGGCACTTTGGCACAATCTTCACTTTGGAAGTTGATTAGTCGTTGCAATTTGTTGTCATGCAGTTTACATATAAGCCCACGCAAGACGCACTGTCACTACGTCTAATAATGCATAGTTGCATATATGATACGCAGATAGCCTACTATCCGCGCCTGCAAGTAACCTGACGGCACAATCATTTCGAACACTTTTGCAATACTCATATTTTAACGTCGGCTGCAAGGTGCAAACGCCCTTGCCATTGGCACACAACTACATTGAGTATAAACGGCGAACCTAATCAAAATATTTTTTCGCATTGCGTGTTGGCGCGCATTGATAGAAAAAACGCGCCCTTGCTACACTTTACAAAGTTTTCAGCGGTAACGCTCCACATAGCAAGCCTTTTTCAAGATACAAGGATATTTATATATCCAAAAAAGCATACAAAAAATATTTATATACTTTTTTCAATATATAAAACGGGTATAATGTGTAATTTTTAAGTATTTCAAAAAGGGTATAAAAAATACTCGCTATAACGGCGAGTATTTTATATTGAGTTTTCAAAATATTAATCGTTGTAAAAATATGCGCTTGTTGGCAATATTGCCGTAATGGTGTCAATATCTCGTTTAATGTCAGTTGTAAAAGTTGCATATTCTCGCCCATTTTGTGGGCGGTGTCGCGTAAATTCGGGATTATCTGACAAGAAATTCGTTGTCAAAATGTGCATTTTGACTATTTCCCATTCGTCAAACGGAACGGAAAAAGTAATGCTATAATAAGTCATAATTTCCCCCCATTTCAACAAGGGGGGAAATTCCCCCCCTTGCTAATTTTGTGTAGTTACTTAGTTTCAGCAGTTGCGGTGTTTTCGGTCTTGGCAACCTTTTTAGCCTTGGCTTTCTTTTCCGGTGCTTGTGCAAGATATGCGGTAGCTGTTACCAATTCGGAGTTAAGCCATTCGTTGAAAAGCGCGGAAATATACACGGATTCGCTACTGTCCTTGTCAAGTTTGTACATAGTGTTGTAACTGCTACACTCTTTTACAACATTGTTTTCAATGTGATGTATAGCTTTTACGGATTTTCCGGTATGCGCGTTGAAAATATCATAGAAAATCTGCGCGCGGTTTTTCTTGCCGTTGTTGCTGTCCTTATCTTCGAGAAAAGGTGCATAATCTGCTCCACGTTCTGCAAGTGTTGCGCGGTTTTCGTCGGTAAGTCTACCATTAGCGCAAAGGATAAAATAACGAATTTTGCGCATTTCGTCGGCGTCAAAATCGCCATTCATAGCGATTGTCGCAATGTTGTTCTTTTTATGCTCGTTGTTAATAGCGCGGAGCAGTTTAACACAGTCGGCATAAGTGACAAAAGCGTGACGAACAGTCTTGACTGTCTTTTTTTCGGCAACATCATAAATTTTAACCTCTTTGTCAACAGTTGTTGAGCTGTCGAGAGAATAACCCACACCGCTTTCGTCGATTTTTATAGTGTATCTGCCATAAGTTACGCGTTTAGCAAGTGCGACAAAAATGTTGTCGGAATAAACAACACTTTCAACAGCATTATTTTTCATAGCCCTGTTGACAGTATTAACGATACCGCGCCCAAGCTCCACCTGAACATTTTTGGGAAACTTGTCTATAATATTTTCGATAGCAAGTTTAAGCGCAGGATTAGGAACAGCAGTTGCGACAGTGATTTCGTGCTTTTCGTTGGTAATAGGATTGTTGATAGTGATTTTCATAATATAACCTCTTTCCCCCACATTGTGGGCAAATATTATAATATTTGTGCAAATATGCACATTTAGGCGGATAACAGCGCGCGCCTAAATCTACACATTTTCAAAAAAGGGTGCAAAAATCCCCTACAAAAAAGCCTATTTTCCAATAAATTCCAATATGAAAACTTTTTGACTATTGCGTGCCTTTGGGAACATTGCCCACACTCTGCCCATTTGCCACATTGTACAAAATTGGGATAGTTTCAAAGTTTTATTTTTCAAACTGCACGATACATAAGGGAGTACCGCCCCACAACCTTTAATTTAGGTTATACCTAATTATAGCATAATGGGGGCATATTTGTCAACACTTTTTTTTCGTGGCAGAAAACTTTTTAAAATACATATTTTCACAAGTTTTCGCCTATTGGGGGGTGCAAAAAACCATAACAAATCCCTATTAAATTCCACCACCTATTAAGTGGTTAATTTACACACTAACTGCAAAAAATAAGTGTTCATAATATAATGTCTTTTGGCCTATCATTCATTTATGATCAAAAAACATCTAAAAAAATCTATTCAAAAATTCATAATTTTATATTCCCTAGCAATTCCCTATTAAAAATAGCTATAATCAAAAACCATCCAAACTGTCGAAAATCACCAAGTAATCCCTATTAAAAACAATCAATCAATATTATCTCAAAATTTCCCTTTAAATTGTGTAAACATTTACAATTTCTCAAACCTAATCCCCAAAAACACTAACAAATCCCTAATGAAAAATCTCCATGCAAATTACTGTACAAATAAAACCCATAAAAGATCCCTAGTAAAAACTACCCTCTCTTAAACTCATCTATTAAATTTACCAGTAATTTTCTAATATTTTTTCAAAAAGTACTTGACAAAGTATCAAATTTATACTATAATAGGGCCAGAATTAGCAATACAAAATTAATCAGAAAGGAGTGTAACGAAGTTAATGAACAAGTCTGCCCCGCAAATATTCCATACAAAAGAAGAAAAGCCAAAATCTTTCGTAATGTACCCTACCGACTTATTCGGAGCCATCAATATTCTATTCAGCGGCAATGAGGCAAAAGTTATGTTTGCTCTCCTAGGCTGTAAAGGTGATGGATCGTTCTCTCCTAGCGCCCAGTATATGCAAAGCATAACCGGTATAAGCCAGCCAAATAATTATTATAAGGTGCGAAAGCAACTTGAGAAAAAGGGATATATTGAAACAGACAAAAGTGGCAATTTGTATATCGACACCCAAAAGATATTGGAAGATGCAAAAGGTCAAGAAGAAAAAAGGTCAAGTTGCGAAGCAAGCGAACCGTGACGGAGCGGAGCGAAGTTCATACGAACGAAGTGAGTATATTATATTTTATTTATATTTTATTTATTTATTATAAGTATCAAAATGATACTATATTTAGTATCAAAATGATACTAGTTGAAGTATTAAATTGATACTATTACAGTACAAAATTAATGGAGGTATTTATGAATCCTTATTACAGAATTAGAAGATGGATTGAAGATTTTCACTATAATTTTAAAGATCGCTGTCAGCGCTTTAAACGTGGCTATGCTTATAGAGATGTGTGGGATATGGACAAATG
>JAZQUS010000037.1:0-9934 GCA_045631445.1 Eubacteriales bacterium | reverse complement strand
CGTGCGCCCGCACCTATATGTTTGTTATATCAACGGGAGGGAAAACCCCTCCCCTACAGATACAAACTGTTTTGATAGCAAAATGGCTATACTTTAGGTAGCAAATTGGATTTTTCGAGGTGAGGAGAAAAATCATTTGTGTCAATTTATTGACACAATTTGCGCGGATTAAATTAACACCCACACGATTAAAAAGTTTTGGGGTTATAGGGGGATTTTTCAAAATCCCCCTAATTTTTTCTCAACTATCTTCTCCCCGATAAATACCAATTCATCATTATAAACACAAAAAACACCCAAGGCAAAATGCCTTGGGTGTTTTTATATAAGTTTTAGCTTCTTAGGTATCAAATTAGTCAACCAATTTGATGATTGCCATCTCAGCTCCGTCACCACGGCGGGGACCAAGCTTATAAATCTGAGTGTAACCACCGTTACGACCTTCATATTTAGGAGCAATCTCATTGAACACTTTGGTAACAACGTCTTCCTTTGTGATGTAGGAAAGAGCAGCACGACGGCTTGCAAGAGTATTCTTCTTACCAAGTGTGATCATCTTTTCTGCAACAGAACGAACTTCTTTAGCTCTTGTGAGAGTTGTTTCTACAGAGCCGTTTTCAAGAAGGTATGTTACAAGACCGCGAAGCATTGCATTTCTATGAGCAGTAGTTCTGCCAAGCTTTCTGTTAAGCATCGCTTTATTTCCTCCTTTTGATTAATAAATCCAAGTTTTAATACTTTAAGTGACTTAAAAAGAATTAATCTTCTTCCTTCTTAAGTGTAAGTCCCAAGGAAGCAAGCTTTGCAATAACTTCCTCAAGTGACTTCTTACCAAGATTTCTGACTTTAATCATATCCTCTTCGGTACGATTTGTCAAATCTTCAACTGTATCAATGCCTGCACGCTTCAAGCAGTTAAAGCTACGAACAGACATGTCAAGTTCCTCAATGGTCATCTCAAGAACCTTTTCCTTGATGGTTTCTTCTCTCTCAACCATGATGCTTTCCTTGCTTGCCATTTCAGACAAATCTACAAACAAGTTGAGATGCTCGTTGAGAATCTTGGCTCCGAGGGAAACCGCCTCTTTTGCGGAGATTGTTCCGTTAGTTTCAATCTCAATAGTGAGCTTGTCGTAATCGGTAACTGTTCCCACACGTGTGCTATCAACAGTGTAACGTACGTTATAAACGGGAGTATAAATTGAATCGGTGTAGATTGTTCCGATGGGCGCAGAAACGTTTGAACCAAGAAGAGAGGTATGAACCTGCTTATTGCGTTCCTGTGAAACGTAGCCACGACCATTGTCGAAAGTAAGCTCCATATAGAATCTCTCATTAGGAGCAACTGTTGCGATGTGGTGATCAGGATTAAGAATTTCGATATCTGTATCCTGCTTGATGTCGCCGGCAGTAACTACCTGCTCACCAATAACGTCAATCACAACTGTCTTAGGAGAATTTGTATGAAGCTTTGCAGTGATGCCCTTAACATTAAGAACGATCTCTGTTACGTCTTCTTTAACACCGGGAACTGTTGAAAACTCATGCAAAACGCCATCAATCTTGATGTTTGTTACTGCAACGCCGGGAAGAGAGCTAAGAAGCACTCTGCGCAAAGAGTTACCAAGTGTGATACCGTAACCTCTTTCAAGAGGTTCTACGATAAAAGTTCCTTTTCTTCCATCTTCACTTAAGTCAACCGTTGTTATATTAGGTTTCTCTATTTCAATCATTCCAAATATTCCTCCATTAATATTTTTTCACTGTATTCTACAGGGGATAAATTTTGACCGTACTCTTACTGTCACGATACATTGCCAAGCAACCACGGGCAGTACTTTTGGTACGATACCCGGGTTATTACTTGGAATAAAGTTCGACGATAAGCTGTTCCTCGAAGGGGAAGTCAATGTCTTCACGAGCAGGCATAGTAAGAACCTTTGCGCTCATTGTTTCCTTATTAACTTCAAGCCATTTGGGAGCAACCTTTGTCTGTGCGCTCTCGATAAGTGCCTTGCACTTTTCAGAATCACGGAAGTTTGCACGTACTGTGATAACGTCGCCAGGTCTAACAAGGATAGAAGGAACATTTACCTTCTTGCCGTTAAGTTCGATGTGTTCATGAAGAACGATCTGACGAGCTTCCTTGTGGCTTTCTGCGAAGCCCATTCTGTAAACAACGTTGTCAAGTCTTCTTTCAAGCAAGCAAAGAAGGTTTTCACCTGTGATACCGGGCTTTCTTGCAGCCTCAACGTAGTAGTTCTTGAACTGCTTTTCAAGAACACCGTAGTATCTCTTTGCAGTCTGCTTCTCACGAAGCTGACGTCCGTATTCTCTGAGTTTCTTATTGTTTGCACCGTGCTGACCGGGAGCAGTGTGTCTGCGGTCAAGTGCGCATTTACCTGATGTGCAGCGTTCGCCCTTGAGATAAAGCTTTTTGCCTTCTCTACGGCAGAGCTTACATGCAGGACCTGTATATCTTGCCATTTTGTAAATCCTCCAATATTAAACTTTTCTACGTTTAGGGGGTCTGCAACCGTTGTGAGGAATAGGAGTTACGTCCTTGATCATTGTGATCTGAAGACCAACTGTTTCCAATGCACGAATTGCGGATTCACGTCCTGAACCGGGACCTTTTACAAACACTTCAACAGTCTTAAGTCCGTGTTCCATAGCAGCCTTACCTGCTGTCTCTGCTGCAGACTGAGCTGCAAAGGGAGTTGATTTTCTGGAACCCTTGAAACCAAGTTCACCAGCGGAAGCCCAAGAAATTGTGTTTCCGTTAACGTCGGTGATGGTTACAATAGTATTGTTGAAAGTTGCACTGATATGAGCCGCGCCTTTTTCAATATTTTTACGTTCGCGGCGTTTTCTGACTACTTTTTTAACAGCCATCTTATGCTACTCCTTTATTTCTTCTTGTTAGCGATTGTCTTTGCAGGACCCTTACGAGTTCTTGCATTTGTTTTTGTTCTCTGACCTCTAACGGGGAGACCCTTTCTGTGTCTGATACCGCAGAAGCAGTTAATTTCGATCTTTCTCTTGATGTTCATAGCAACATCACGGCGAAGATCACCCTCAACTGTGTAGAAGTTTTCGATCTCGTCACGAAGCTTTGCAACTTCAGCGTCTGTAAGATCCTTTGCACGAGTGTCGGGATTGATGCCTGTCTTTGCAAGAATGTCATTTGCACTCTTGCGGCCTATACCGTAAATGTAGGTAAGAGCGATTTCAATGCGTTTTGCATTTGGAATATCAACACCAGCTATACGAGCCATTTTTATTTCACCTCTTTAATTCGGTTATTTTTAGTGTGTGGTTTGTGATTAACCCTGTCTTTGTTTGTGCTTAGGGTTCTCACAGATTACCATGATTTTACCTTTTCTCTTGATGATCTTGCACTTGTCGCAGATCTTCTTTACGGATGGTTTAACTTTCATTGTACTACCATTCCTTTCTCTATATGGTTTTTTTTGGTTTATTTATGAGTCACCCAACGGCGTACTCGCCGTCAGCGTATTTTTATTTTGCACGCCATGTGATACGGCCTTTGTTAAGGTCGTAAACGGAAACCTCAATGGTTACCTTATCACCGGGCAAAATTCTGATATAATTCATTCTAAGCTTTCCTGAAATGTGAGCATTTACGATATGCCCATTAGGAAGCTGTACCTTGAAGGTCGCGTTAGGAAGTGCCTCAACGACAGTACCTTCAAATTCAATTACGTCATCTTTAGCCAAGATACTTTCCTCCTAAAATATTTGCTTTAAAAATCGTTATCAATAAGCGTTAAAATCTCAACTCCGTCAGGAGTTACTGCAATAGTATTTTCATAATGAGCTGAAAGACTTCCGTCCGCAGTTTTCACCGTCCAGCCGTCTGGCAACACGATGACCTTTTCCGTACCCAAGTTTATCATAGGTTCGATAGCAAGCGTCATACCGTTGCAAAGGCGAACTCCACGTCCTGCCGTACCGTAGTTTGGAACGTCGGGCTCCTCATGAACGTTACGTCCAATTCCGTGTCCGATAAATTCTCTAACCACGCCGTAGCCATAGGGTCTTATAGCTTCTGAAATTGCCGAGCCAATATCGCCTATGCGATTACCGGCAATTGCCTGTTGCGCTCCTGCAAAGAAGCTATCTCTTGTAGCTTTTATAAGCTGCAAAGCTTCATCGCTCACCTTTCCAACGGGAATGGTACGCGCGCTATCTCCGTGGAAGCCATTTATACAAGCTCCAACGTCGATTTTCACAATATCTCCCTCCTGCAAAAATCTTTTTGCACTTGGAATACCGTGAATAACTTCATCATTAATACTTATGCAAGCCGATCCGGGAAACCCGTGATAGCCAAGGAAGGAGGGCTTTGCGCCACATTTCTCAATATACGCCCTTATCGCGTCATCAAGTTCCTTGGTGCTTATGCCGGGGCGAACGAGCTCACGGGCTACGAGCAAGGTCTCACCCGTGATACGTCCTGCCACCTTCATTGCATTAAGTTGCGCTGAATTTTTGACCTGAATCATAGTGCTTAAACCTCTGAAAGAGCTTCGTACACAAGAGCAGTTGTTTCTTCAACACTACCCTCACCATTAACGCACTTAAGAAGTCCTCTCTCTTCATAGAATGATTTAAGGGGCTCTGTTTGTTCATGGAATATTTCAAGCCTTTTTATAACTGTTTCTGCTGCGTCATCAATTCTGATATAGAGTGATGCGCCACATTTGTCGCAAATATTTTCCTTTTGTGGTTTCATGTGATCAACGTGATAGGAAGCACCGCATCCTGAACAGATACGACGTCCACTCATTCTCTGAACAATTGCTTCGTCGGTTGTCTCAAGAGAGAGAACACAATCAATGCGAACTCCAAGAGCTTCGAGAGCCTCCGCTTGAGGAATTGAACGAGGAAAACCGTCGAGAATAAAGCCGTTTTTACACAAATCCGAGGAAAGATATTCCTTGATTATACCTATTACAAGATCGTCGGGAACGAAATTTCCGTCATCAATGTAGAGCTTTGCTTGGAGACCAAGCTCGGTGCCCGATTTGATGGCTGCACGAAATACGCTACCCGTTGAAAGTGCAGGTATATTCCATTTTTCTGATATTTTTTCGGATTGCGTGCCCTTGCCCGCACCGGGAGCGCCCAGCAAAATTAAATTCATACGAATTCCTCCGTAATTTTCAGTCGGGAACGAATTAATCAAGGAAGCCTTTGTAGTTACGCATTGTAATCTGAGCTTCGATATCTGTGAACACCTCAAGTGCAACACCGATTACGATGAGCAATGAAGAACCACCAAATGCAAGACCTGCGAATGATCCACCGGAAACGATGTTAATGATCATAGGAAGACCTGCAACTACGATAAGGAAGAATGCGCCTATCAAAGTGATGCGGTTAAGGATTTTTGTAATATAGTCAGCGGTGGGTTTACCTGTACGGATACCGGGAACGGAACCACCGTTGTTTTTGATATTGTTTGCAACTTCGATAGGATTGAAGGAAATCAAAATATAGAAGTATGCAAAAGCAACGATCAATACGATATAAACGATAACGTAGATCCAAGACTCTGGACCAAGCCACTTCTCTACCCAAATTCTGAATCCGTTCTTTTCATTAAAGAATGTTGCAATTGTTGCAGGAACGGAAACGATTGAGCTTGCGAAGATGATGGGCATAACGCCTGTCATATTAAGCTTAATGGGAAGGTTTGTTCCCTGTCCACCATACATCTTACGTCCAACAACTCTCTTAGCATACTGAATGGGAATTCTTCTTTCAGAGTGTGTTACCCAAACTACAAGAAGTACCATTCCCGCTGTAACAGCGATAGAAAGAATACCAAGAAGAATACCAACAACAAGACCGTTCTTGTTGTATACAACCATGTTCCAAAGGCTACCGATGAGAGAAGGACCACGGGAAATGATATTGAAGAACAAGATCATTGAAATACCGTTGCCGATACCCTTAGCATCGATAAGCTCAGCAAGCCACATGATAATAGCCGCGCCTGCTACGTAGGAAGCGATGATAACGAGAGTGTTTACTGTACCCGCAAAACCATTGGAAGCCCACATGCCGCCCCACTCAATGTGCTTTGTATCAAGCCAACCATTGTTAGCAAGGAGTGCTGTGTAACCGTAAGCAGTTACAAGAGCGATACCAACTGTGATATAACGAGTCCACTGTTTAACTTTTTTCTGTCCCTCTTCTCCGTCCTTTGCAATCTTACCGAGTGAGTCGGGGAACGCAACTGTGAGAAGCTGGATTACGATTGATGATGTAATATAGGGAGAAACAGAAAGTGCAAAAAGTGTTGCCTGAGCCATAGCACCACCGGAGAGAATACTCATATAGTTGAATATTGTTCCACCGTATGCTGCGTTAAAGCTATCAAGAATGCCTGCCTGTACATAAGGTACGGGAATTGCAGAACCAACACGATATAAGAGGATAATAAGCAATGTGAAGAGAATCTTGTTCTGAATCTCCTGGATCTTCCAAGCGTTCTTCAGCGTCTTAAACATCTTATACCACCTCTGTCTTTCCGCCTGCTGCTTCTATCTTTTCTTTAGCTGTTGCGGAAAAGATGTTTGCTTTTACAGTTAATGACTTTGTAAGCTCACCATTGCCAAGAACCTTAACGCCGTCAAGTGTCTTGCGGATAATTCTCTTGTCAAGGAGTGCCTGTGTATCTACTACTGCACCGTTTTCAAAAACGTTAAGTGCGCTTACGTTAACGATAGCGTAATTTGTAGCAAATTTATTGTTGAAGCCTCTCTTGGGAAGCTTTCTGTAAAGCGGGATCTGACCGCCTTCAAATCCGGGTCTTACACCGCCGCCTGAACGAGCGTTCTGACCCTTATGTCCCTTACCTGCAGTCTTACCGTTACCAGAAGCAGGGCCACGGCCCTTTCTGTATACGTTCTTTGTAGAACCTGCAGCGGGTGAAAGTTCATGAAGTTTCATTGTTATTTTCCTCCTTATACGTTTTCAACTTTAACAAGGTGGGAAATCACTTTGATTTTACCAGCCAAAACAGCGTTATCTTCGTGAACGATATAGTTACCGATCTTCTTAAGACCGAGAGATTCTGCTGTAGCCTTCTGGTTGGGAAGTGTTCCGATAAGGCTCTTGATGAGTGTTACTTTTTTCATTTTTCGACTCCTCCTTAACCTTCAACCTGTTCAACACTGAGTTCACGAATCTTCGCTACTTCTTCAGCTGTACGGAGTTCCTTAAGACCCTCCATAGTTGCCTTAACAACGTTTGTGGGGTTGTTTGAACGCAAGCACTTAGCACGAATGTTCTTAATACCTGCAAGTTCAAGCACCATTCTTACCTTACCACCAGCGATAATACCAGTACCGGGAGCAGCGGGCTTAAGAAGCACCTTACCTGCGCCGAACACACCAGTAACTTCGTGGGGAATTGTAGAACCCTTAAGGGAAACTTCAATCATATTTTTCTTTGCATCTTCGATACCCTTGCGGATTGCTTCAGGTACTTCAGCTGCCTTACCAAGTCCAACACCTACGTGTCCGTTTTCGTCACCTACAACCATAAGTGCTGCAAAACGAGCGATACGTCCACCTTTAACGGTCTTGGAAACACGGTTCAATGCAACGAGCTGTTCTTTGAGATCAAGCTCTGCGGGATTGATTTTGTTAGCCATGTTATTTTGCTCTTTCTTTTGTTCAAATAATATTAATTGTTTTGAACAGTGTACAAACCGGACTAATCCTAAATGGATTAGAACTTCAAGCCGCCCTCACGAGCACCTTCAGCCAATTCCGATACACGTCCGTGATAAAGATAGCCGCCTCTGTCGAATACAACTTCGGTGATACCCTTAGCAGTTGCTCTTTCAGCAATTGTCTTACCAACTGCTCTTGCAGCAACCTTGTTACCGCCGTTACCCTCGAAATCCTTTTCGAGTGTGGAAGCGGATACTAATGTTACGCCTGCAACGTCGTCAATGATCTGAGCAACGATGTTAGCATTGGAACGGTAAACTGCCAAACGAGGACGAGCTGCTGTTCCGGAGATTTTTGCTCTAACTCTTCTATGTCTCTTAAGACGAGCTTGGTTTCTATCTTTTCTTGATACCATTGTTCTCCACTCCTTTCATTATTTACCGGTCTTACCGGCCTTACGGCGAATATATTCATCAGAATACTTAACACCCTTGCCATGGTAGGGTTCGGGAGGTCTCTTGCTTCTGATTACCGCTGCGAGCTGACCAACAGCCTGTTTGTCAGATCCGCTAACGATGATTGTGTTCTGATCGGGTGTTTCGATCTTAAGTCCTTCGGGCTGTTCGATGTGGATGGGGTGAGAGTAACCAAGGTTAAGAACGAGCTTTGTACCCTGCATTGCTACTCTGTAACCAACACCAACAACTTCGAGCTTCTTTGAGTAACCATTGGATACACCAACAACCATGTTGTTGAGGAGAGCTCTTGTAAGTCCGTGAAGGCTTCTGTCTTCTTTTTCGTCTGTAGGACGAGTAACAACGAGAACGTTGTTTTCCTGTGTGATGGTCATACGACCGCTGAGCTGCTGCTCAAGTGTTCCCTTAGGACCCTTAACTGTTACGTAGTTGTTTTCGCCAACTGTTACTGTAACACCAGCGGGAACTGTAATAGGCATTCTACCAATTCTTGACATCTTCAGTACCTCCTATTACCATACGAAGGCGATGATTTCGCCACCGATTTTTTCTGCTCTTGCCTTCTTATCTGTCATAAGACCCTTAGAAGTAGAAACGATAACTGTTCCAAGACCGTTCATAACCTTGGGCATATCCTCGTAACCAGCATAGATTCTAAGACCGGGCTTAGAAACACGGCGAATACCACGAATTACCTTCTGTTTTGCAGGTGTATACTTAAGAGTTACTCTGATGATACCCTGCTTGCCATCCTCGATTACCTGATAGCCCTTAACGTAGCCCTCTTCAACGAGAATGTCTGCGATTGACTTCTTCATGTTAGAAGCAGGAATGTCAACTGTTGCGTGCTTCGCATCATTTGCATTTCTGATTCTAGTCAGCATGTCTGCAATAACGTCTGACATTTGCATAATTTTTTTCCTCCTTATATGCAAGTAAAATTCTTCTTGCTGCCAAACTGAGTTAGATCGGCGGCGTATCGGTGGTAAACGCTGAATTTTGATGCGTTCCTGCCGATATGTTGGAGTTTATCCAATAACCCTCACTCAAGCAAATTTGCTTGAGTGAAAGTGTTTAACGAATGTTTGCTGTATTACCAGCTTGCCTTTCTTACGCCGGGAATTTCGCCCTTGTAAGCGAGCTCACGGAAGCAGATACGGCAGATACCGAACTTACGAAGGTAAGCGTGGGGACGACCGCAGATCTTGCAACGGTTGTACTCGCGAGTGGAGTACTTCTGTGTCTTCTGCTGCTTGAGAATCATAGCCTTCTTTGCCATTGCCTATACCCTCCTTAGTTCTTTGCGAAGGGAGCGCCCATAAGCTTAAGGAGCTCTCTTGCTTCTTCATCTGTGTTTGCGGTTGTTACAAAGCAGATGTCCATACCGCGAATCTTTTCAACCTTATCGTATTCGATTTCGGGGAAGATAAGCTGCTCTTTAAGACCGAGCGCATAGTTACCTCTACCGTCGAACGCATTGGGGTTGATACCCTTAAAGTCACGAACTCTGGGAAGAGAGAAGTTGAAGAGTCTATCAAGGAACTCATACATCTTGTCGCCTCTGAGTGTAACCTTAACACCGATCTTCATTCCCTGACGAAGCTTGAAGTTCGCAACGGACTTCTTAGCGTATGTGGGAACTGCCTTCTGACCGGAAATAAGAGTGATATCATTAATTACGTTTTCAATAGCCTTGGAGTTGTCCTTTGCGTCGCCTACACCAACGTTGATAACGATCTTATCAAG
>JAZQUS010000036.1:0-12376 GCA_045631445.1 Eubacteriales bacterium | reverse complement strand
GGATAGGGGAAAATAAAAATTTCCCTTAAACATTAACTGTATTTTCTATTAATTTGTTTAATTTTTCTTTTAGATTGTTTTCTATATCATAAATATCTTTTTCATATGTACATAAAACAGTAAGATTTAAGCTCTTATAGTAATCGCATTTAGTACCCATTGATATATAATAACCCCGTTGAGCATGTTCTTTGTGTGACCTAGGACCGCCTACATGTTCAATATAGACATTCTCTATAATATTGCCTTTATCGGTAATTAATACCGGGATATAAAAATCAGGGAAAATATATTTTGTTGAAATATCATTTATTTCAAGTGCTTTTTCGTAAGAGTGTTTTATACGGTGCTCAGATAGATAATTACTAATTATCATTTCTGCTTTACTTCTAACCTTGATTCCGTTTTTGCAAGTGTAAATCTTTGCTTTTGGATATTTAGGCTCCACGTTTTGAGGATTATTTGAAGGTATATGAAATTTCTTAAATTGGTTATTATCATCATTAAGGATAATGATTTCATTTTTAAGTTCAATCGCTGATTTGTACTTCTTATAGCAATCTAAACAATATTTTTTACCCTTGGACTCTTTAAAACAGTTTATGCAGTATGACATATTAACACCTACTTTCTAAAGCAAATGATAGCACAAGGTGTTGAAAAAGTCAAGTGATTATCATAATAACAAATTTTATTACAATTATGAAAGGAATGAATTAATTTGAAAAATCATAGAAAACATCAAGTAAAGTTGGAAATGTATTCTAAAAACCAAAAGTGGAGGTGTAAAAGTATATGACTTTAGTTCAACATTTAACTTCCCGCGCCAAGAAAGATATTGACTCTGGCGCAGATATTCCTCATGATACGTTGAAGAGATATTTTGAATATAATATTGTAACGATGAAGGACGGAAAGATTGTAATGTTCGACGGTCGCGATCGCCGTGTTTACGATAAAACAAAACAAAAGGAAATCGATAAGCTTCAGAAGGAATCTGAGCGATTTAAAGCACTATGGTCAAAAGGCCATAGAAAATATCAAAACAAAAAAGCTGCAAAGCTCGAGCGAGATTTGGCCCGACAACGCAGAGCTAACGCTCGTTGGCAGCGAAAACTTGCGCGCAAGCAAAAGCGCGCTCAAAGAAAACATAAAGGAGTGTGAATTATGGCTAAGTACAAAGCAAGCAGAAATACATATTCAAAAGAACGCGCTTGGATAAAAAAGAAGCTACGTCAGGAGAATCTAACACAAGGTGAACTTCTTCAAACTGTTGGAATGTTTTCTAACAAGAAAAAGAATAAAGTTATGGCAGAAAAGAATATTAACTCGGTAGAATACGAGAAACGATATAAATTCCTTGCGAATGTATATCATCTTTTGTCAAGCGAAAAATTTTAAAAAGCAACGAAACGAAAGAAAATTGCCGTTATAACTAATAATAGCAATAACCGAAACGGACCTGTATAACGATAATAAGACAAGATTAAACCAACAAACAAAAGTGCGATATTAGGTATAACCAAACTTTCTAAAAGTAAAGTAAATACGAAAAAATTTTGCTTAAAATAATAAGTACGGTAGAGTGAGCGCACGGGATAGTTCTTGGCGAAGGCAAAGCGAGGAGCTGCTTCGCCAAGACCCCGCCGCACACTCGATAGAACCAAAAGAGTATTTTAATACTTTTTAATCGGGTGGGATACCACTAAAAATGGGAGGGAATTATTCTCTCTCTTTATAAACGCGCCCGAGTACCAACGGGGAACACAGGGCGCAAAACAAAGGGCGATAGGGTAAACCTTTTGTCTAATTTCGACACAGTAGATAGTTTTCCCTGTGGGAAACCTTGTTTTCCATAGGGTAAACTATGTGCCGCAAGGCAGGAGAAAGGACAAAAGAAAATAAAGGCACTCATAATGCCCGACAATTCAAAAATAAAAGATATAAAAGAAAGGAACGATTTAAATACTATGGCAGATGTGGAAAAAGTAATAGTAAAGGCGCGATATTGGTGGTTCGTCCTATATCCCGAATCGGCGCGCGAGGATTGGCGCGATTGGTTACAATCGTTAGGTCTTCCGTTCGCTATTTCGCCTCTTCACGATAAAGACGTTAACCCTGATGGCACGGAAAAGAAGCCGCACCATCATATAATTATCGCTTTTAGCGGTCCTACTACATATCAGAACGTTAATAAAAACATTTGTGAGGTTCTCGGACAACCTCATCCGCAGTACCTATTTGCAGTAAAAGGTGCGTATAGATACTTAACACACGCGGACAATCCCGAGAAATATCAATATGATTCAAAAGAAATTGAACTTCGCAACGGATTTGACGTTGCGGAATTTTGCGAAATGACAATCACCGATGAAGATAGATTATATCAATCTTTAGAGGATATTATTTTCGCAAATGATTTCACGGAGTTTTTCGAAGTGGTTGTTCATTTGAAGCAGCAGGGATATTTTGAAATGCTCTCATTCTTCAGAAGACACTCCGTGTATTTCAGAGAGCTGATAACTTCTTATAGATTCGCCCAAGTACGAGCAATCAAGGACTTGAAAAAGGAATTAGAAGAAGAAAAGGCTGCTTTGGAAAGCTAATGTAATACTATTATATATAAATATTACTACGACACCCCCATACGAGTGACTTGTGACATCTACGTTTTGCACAAAAGTAAGGGCGTTGTAATTGTGAAAAACTAACAAAAATTTGTCACGAGTGTGGGGGAAGTCTTAAACTTTGACATTAATCTTGGAAATTATGAAAGGAGTGATAGTTATCACGCGTAAAAAGAAAAATTCCACTCGAAAGTGGAATAGAACACATTTTTTTCAAAATGAGAAAAAACCTGAAAATACTAAAGGCAAATTTCGTGAACATCCTGCATTAATATTTGAACGTTCAGGTGATCTTTACAAAGCTATTATCTTTACCAAAGATCCTCCCGCTGATAAGGATTCTTATATTAAATTAAAGCACAATGTTGACGGTAGTAAAGAACCGTGTTATGGAATGCGCTATCGCGGTCCACGTTCACGCTCGGATTTTCAACCGCCAAAGAAAAAATATTTGATACATAATGAGGATAGGGAAACTGTTAGACAGTTGCGAAAACCTTATAAAAAATAAAAAAAGTAGATGATTGGCAGGCTCCTGCCCGGTCGTCACGGCTACATACCAAGTGCAGCTCTTCCGTACATTGTACGGCAGCGAGATCATCTACTGTAGAGGATTATATCACACTAAAAATAAAAAGTCAATAGTTAAATGAAAATTGTTGAAAGGAATTATAAAAATGAAAATTTTAGTAGCTTGTGAAGAAAGTCAAGTTGTTTGTAAAGCTTTTCGTGAAAAAGGTCACGAAGCTTATAGCTGCGATATTCAATGTTGTTCAGGTGGGCGACCTGAATGGCATATAAAATGTGATGTGTTAAAAGTTATAAATCCTTCAAAGTTTGTTGACCCATTTGAATTGAAATATGGAATTTGTTTTTATACTGAGGATAATATTTCACATTTTATAGATAAATGGGATATGTTAATAGCTCATCCACCTTGTACATATTTGAGTAAAGTTTCTGCTCCTTTATTGTTTGATAAAGAGGGGAATATTAATTCAGCCCGGTATTACCGGGGATTAGAAGCCAAGTTCTTTTTTATGACTCTTTATAACTGTTCAATTCCAAAGATATGTATTGAAAATCCGACTCCGTTGTCTTTATTTGGTTTGCCTTATCATTCACAAGTCATTCAACCCTATTGGTTCGGTCATCCGTATAGTAAAAGAACGTTGTTATGGTTGAAAGGGTTACCACCGTTATTTGCTACGTTGATTGAATCAGAACACGAGTCCTGGTGTAAAATTAACCGGGATTCAAAAATTCGTTCAAAGACATTTCCTGGTATAGCACAGGCTATGGCAGAACAGTGGGGATAACAAAAAATTTCCAAAAAAGTATTGACAACAACAAAACTTTGTGTTAATCTATATATAGAAAATCTAATAAGTCGGACGCGACTAATCTATAAATTGAATAAAAAATAAAGTTGCTTGTTGATTTGGTGGGGGGGAAACCCTCTATATTTTAAGTGCTTTACAATTATACAAAATGCAAATTTTGTATAATTGGGGGAAGCGAAAATGGTGTTTTTTAGAGTTTTGGGTTTGTTTGGGGTTATATTAAGCGGCTTATGCATTAAGTAGTTTGTTTAGCTTTCAAAAATTTTTGTTTTGTTGCTTCGCCACCCCTTATATGTCTTTCTTGTTTGTTAATATCAAGTATCTTTTTTACATTTGCATATAGCTCCGGATTTATTCTTTTTAAATTTACGGTTATATCTTTATGTACGGTGCTTTTGCTTATTCCAAATTTTTTTGCAACACTTCTGACTGTTGATTCGTTTTCAATCATATAAGTTGCCATTTGTACGCAACGTTCTTTGTTCATTGAAATATACATAAAATTCCTCACTGTTAATTATTTTCACTGATTAATTTTATGTTACTTTTTCTATAAATATTAATTTTAAAGGATATAAATTATGGCTGAACTAGTTTTTGATAAAAATTTTTATGATATTTTTGAAGGAATGACGAGCATAAGCTCAATAATATCCGCTATTGAGGCTCACGACTCTCAAAGGAAAATATTAAAAATTCTTTATAACATTGATAAGAAAAAATCTAAATATAACGAATTAAAGTTTTTGGAGATTAAATCTCAAGAGCTTGGCTTTGAATTAATTGGAGTTTCTCATTCAGTTATCGATGAGCTTGCTAATGGAAAAACCCACGGTGGCATTATAGCTGTTTGTTCTAAGGTTAATGTTCCTGTTTTAAATTGTACAGATCAAATCATTGATAACGGATTTTATATCGTTCTTGATGGCATTGAGGATCCATTCAATTTTGCTTATGCTATTCGTTCCGTTTATGCTGCAGGCGCTGATGGTATTATTGTACCATCATATCGATTTAGTAATGTTCAAGGGCTTATTTGCAAAGGCTCTGCGGGCACTTCTGAATTGATTGATATGTTTGAATGTGATATTAGCGCCGCTATTGATATATTCAAATCCAAGGGCTACAAGGTTGCCTCTGCAGGTATTCGCGATTCCGTATCCCTATATGATGCAGATCTAAAAAAACCACTCTTGCTAGTTGTTGGTGGCGAAAAACGTGGTATTTCGAGCGAAATATTAGCAAAATCCGACATGATAGTTAGAGTTGATTACGGCAAGACCTTTAAGGGCTCGCTTACCGCTTCATCTGCGGCTACGGTGCTTGCATTTGAGGTTTATAGACAAAATAGATAATAAAAAGCTGAACGCGTTTGCGTTCAGCTTTTCTTTATTCTGCATAGAATTTATATATTGTTGTATAATCGTATTTTTCTTCAGGGTTTAATATTACATTCGTAAAATTAGGATGATTTATTGAGTCAGGCATATGCTGAGTTTCAAGGCAAAATGCCATTTGTTTATTCTGCGAACAATTGTTCTTGAAGGGAAATTTCTCATTTGTTAAGAAATTGCCCGAATAAAATTGAACGCAAGGTTGATTTGTATACATTTCCATAACTCTGCCTGAGGTGTGAGTTACCTTAGCGCGAAGCTTTGGTAAAGTAGTTTCGCCGCCAACGAAGTTAAAACAATGATCATAACCACCCGCGAATATAAGGTCTTGATTATGAGTGTTAAAATCTCTTCCGATGGCTTTGGGCAATCTGAAATCAAATGGAGTTCCATCAACGCTTCTTAATTCACCCGTGGGAATAAGAGTTTCATCGGTTGGCAAATATGTATCTGCATCAAGCCAAAGCACGTGATCAAATATTTTGCCTGAATTGTAACCGCCAAGATTGAAATATGTATGGTTAGTGAGGTTTATAATTGTTTTTTTGTCGGTAGTTGCTTCATATCTAATTGAAAGCGCACCTTCGTTATTTAACGTATATGTTACAGTTACTGACAAGTTTCCAGGATAATTTTCTTCACCGTCCTTGGAAAGCAAGAAGAATTTGATTGAAGGCTCATCGCTATCATTAGTAGACAAAACCTGCCAAACTCTCTTGTCAAAACCAACCTTACCACCGTGAAGGTGATTAGGACCGTTGTTTATGTACATATCGTAATCAACACCGTCAAGTGTGAATTTACCCTTACAAATACGGTTTCCAACACGGCCAATGAGTGCGCCTTGATAGCCGTCTGCTTCGATATATGACTGTAAATCACCATAACCGCCAATTACGTCTGCGACTTCCCCGTTTCTGTCAGGCACGTTGATATTGATTATAGTACCACCGAAATTTGATAATACTACGCTCATACCATTAGCATTTTTTAGTGTGTATTTATAAATATCCTGATTAAGATATTTGCCGAATAATTCTTTTGTTATGCTCATAAATAATTCTCCTTATAAGATTTGTAATATTTCAGATAATGAATGAATTTGATAATCCGCAACACCCTCACCAATATGCTTCAGTTTCATCAACGAGTGTTGAACCAACATCAAAAAATATCCATTTTATATTCATAAATCAATCCAAAATCTCTTTAAAAATCTATTGCTATTAGGTTCGAGTACTGTTGATTCATAAACACCGCCGTTTGCAAGAATGGTTTTTTCGCTGCCGATATTACTGTCACTGCAAGAAATGAGAATCTTATCAAGCCCTATTTCTTTGCAAAATGGAAGCACCATTTTCAGCATTTCCTTGGCATAGCCCTTGCATCTTTCAGTAGGTCTCACAGAATAACCGATATGTCCTGCATATTTTTCAAGATATTCGTTGAAATGGTGTCTGACTTGAATCATACCAACGAGTTTATTGTCGCTTTTTCTAATACAAATAAACTGCGTTGCCTGAATAAAATTTTCAGGTACAGTTGCAAGATTTTCACAATCTGAGCAAAACCTCAAATACTCTGCGAGATTATCACATCTGCGCAAAGGTCCACAACCGTCCATAGAGTTGCCTGTATCAAGAAACTCTTGCCTGTATTCCATTATTTGTATACCGTATTCGGAGGTTGGTTTAATTAAAATCAATTCTTCCATAACTATTTCAAGTCATAAGCCCATTTACCGTCTTTTTTATAATAGTAAAATTCGCTTAACTCCTCTTCCATAAAAACTCGGAGCATATCCATCATATCAAGTGCAAGGTTGAGATTAGGAAGATTATTAATATCCTCCCACCAAACTTCACCTTCGTCAGAGGACACTATTTCACCCGAAAATTTGTTCGTTTTGTAGAATAGTAGTTGATATCTTATTTCGTTCTCGCACCAATCTTTAATTCCGCATAATTGAGGCGAATAAATATCCAATCCGGTTTCTTCTTTTAGTTCACGAATCACGGAATCAGTAAAAGATTCGTATAATTCAACGTGACCTCCGGGAAAAGTAATTCCTGGCCAATCTTTCTTTTGTCTGTCTATAACCAAAACTTGATTTCCGTTATAAACCATACACATATTCATAAAAATAACTTTTTCAGGGCTTCTCATAGTACTCCATAAACCAAAACGGCAATAAAATTGCCGTTTTGAAATTAATTTTAATCGTTGTATCCGTTGGGATGATTTTTGTGCCAATTCCAAGCACTTGAAATAATTTCTTCAAGTGAATCATGAACGGGCTTCCATCCAAGAACTCTCTTTGCCTTTTCACTTGAAGCAACGAGCCTTGCAGGGTCACCTGCGCGACGAGGAGTTTCAATTGCGGGAATATGGTGTCCCGTAACCTTTCTTGCTACCTCGATAACCTTTCTTACGGAATATCCAACTCCGTTGCCGAGGTTGAAGATATCGCTTGCGCCACCGTTAAGGAGATATTCAACAGCGAGAATATGAGCAGCCGCGAGGTCTGTAACGTGAATGTAGTCACGAATACAGGTTCCGTCGGGAGTATCGTAGTCAGTACCATAGATTGATATTGCTTCCCTCTTGCCATTTGGCACTTGAAGAATAAGAGGAATAAGATGGCTTTCGGGATTGTGAGCCTCACCAATATTTCCACATTCATCTGCACCGCAGGCATTGAAGTAACGCAAGGAAACAAAATTCATTCCGTGAGCTTCGCTTGTCCATTTGAACATCTTTTCCATAGCGAGCTTTGTTTCGCCATAAGGGTTTGTTGGGCAAGTTCTGTCACTTTCAAGAATCGGGATGTTTTCAGGTTCACCGTATGTTGCTGCTGTTGATGAGAATACGATCTTTTTAACTCCGTTTGCAACCATAGCATCAAGAAGAACCTTAGTACCGTAGATATTGTTTTCATAGTATTTAAGAGGATTTGTCACACTTTCACCAACAAGCGAGAATGCTGCAAAATGCACGATTGCATCAATTTTTTCTGTTTTGAAAAGATTATCAAGAAAAGCAAAATCACGGATATCGCCCTCGTAAAATCTTGCCTTTTCGGGAATTGCTTTTTTGTAGCCTGTAACAAGACTGTCAACAACTACAACATCGTGACCTGCTTTAATAAGTTCAAGAGCTGTGTGAGAGCCTATGTAGCCGGCGCCGCCGGTAACTAAAATTGCCATAATTTATTCTCCTTTATTTCCAAAGATGTTCGGGATAAATTCCCTTATTTATCATTTTATTAATTCCTGCAACAACGGCAGGTTTATCTTCTGCATAGGTAACACCAAGCCAACATGCATTTGTATTATAAACGATAACATCACACGCGTTATTTTTTATCATAACATCTACGACGCTTGGTAAATATGATTCGTCCTTCAAGGGATCTTTAATTCCTTTTAAAAAATTTTCAAATTCCTTTTGAAGATAAGGAAAAAGCTCGGGAGTAAATCCCCAACAGTTCATAGAAACAGTAGTATTAAGACTAATAGTGGATTTTTGATCAGCATCCCCATATTCGCCTAAACCGTTTTCTGAAGGTTTAATACCTCTTGTTTCAACAATATTTACAAGGTGTCTATTTTTATCAATGTTGCAAACACCTCGATTTACCGCGCCGTTCTCGGTAATTGTGTTGCCAAGACGATAACCGACCATGCAAAATTGCGGTTTGCTTGAATTTGATTTACATTGATTGAGGTGATTAGCAAGTATTTCAAAAGATTCACGTCCATAAAAATCGTCGGAATTAATAACTGCAAATGGCTCATTAACAATATTTGAAACGCTCAAAATTGCATGGGTAGTTCCCCATGGCTTTATGCGATTATCGGGTACTTTAAACCAATCAGGTACATCCGATATTCTTTGAAATATATATTCAACGTCAATATGTTTATTTATTCTATTTCCAATGGTTTCCTTAAAATCGTTAAGGTTTTCTTCCTTGATGATAAAAATGACTTTATTAAATCCGGATTTTATAGCATCATATATAGAAAAGTCAATAATAAAGTTTCCATCATCGTTAATGGGGTCTATTTGTTTCATTCCGCCGTAACGGGAGCCCATTCCGGCTGCAAGTATCACAAGAGTCATAAAGCAACCTCCTTTTTATTAATTATATAACATATTATTTGATAAATCAATAGATTTTATTATTTTTTATTATAAAAATGAAAAAAACCTGAGAAACAAAGTTCTCAGGTTAAAATATTAAAATTTTATTCTTGTGATTGAATTTATTTTATGTGAATCGGGGTTAATGTCAAATATAACTCCATTTACTTTTACAGTGCCTTCTGCAACAGTAAAATATTGAGGGGTTTGCAAGATGAATTTATCAATAATGGTATTAATTTTTGTTCCTAAAATACTATTAACTGGACCAGTCATACCTATATCGGTAATATAAGCACTTCCCTTTGGTAAAACTTGCTCGTCAGCGGTTTGTACATGTGTGTGTGTGCCGAATATTATAGAAATTCTTCCATCAAAATAATGTGCTATTGCAAGTTTTTCGCTTGTTGCTTCTGCGTGAAAATCGAGAATAGCAAAATCGTAGCTTCCTTCTTCCCTCTCGAGTATCCTGTCGATTGATTCAAAAGGGGAATTAAGGGGTGTCATATACATAGTCCCAAGAGCATTGATGATAAGCACCTTATATCCATCAACATTAACTAAACTATAACCGCTTCCTGGGGCTTTAGTTGGAAAATTGCAAGGTCTTATTATGCGGTGATCGTTGTTATCAAGGAAAGAATAAATATCTTTTTTTCCAAATGCATGATTTCCGAGTGTAATAAAATCTACACCAATATTAAATAGTGCTTCGGCATCATTTTTAGACAATCCCTTTATTTCACTTGCATTTTCTCCGTTTGCAATAACATAATCAATTTTGTTATCTCTAACGAATTTGGATAAATTTTTAGAAAGATAGTCGATAGCAATTCCGCCAACGATATCCCCGATAGCTAAAATTTTCATAAATTACTTTCTATATAATAAATTTTGTTCTTTTATTATACAACAAATATAATAAAAAGTCAATCTATTAACAAAAAATCATATTTTTCTCTTGATTTTTTTAAATTATGTGCTATAATGTTAATGTTGAAAAATATGGAGAGATATCGAAGTGGTCATAACGGGGCTGACTCGAAATCAGTTTGCGAGAAATCGCACGGGGGTTCGAATCCCCCTCTCTCCGCCACAAACGGAAAATCCACCAAATATGGTGGATTTTTTGTTTGTGATGGAGAATTCAATGGGATTCGAACGCAGTGAGGAAAGAGCCCGGTGGGCTGTTTCAGAACGGTGACCGATGAATTTTTCAAAACATAACAAATAAAGCTAATCGGATGTTTTGAAAAATTCAAGAACGAATCCCCCTCTCTCCGCCATACCAGTAAAGCACCCTTGAGGGTGCTTTTTTCATTGTGATATAGGCTATAAAAAATAACGTCAATTTGTTCTATATTAATACTTGAAATATCCAACAAAGTGTGATATAATGAATGTGCGACACAGTTTAATATTTTGTTCGAGGTTTACGTTTGTAAAAAACGTAGGCTTTGCTTGTCATATCCTCGAACGATGTGAACTGTGTCGCAACAGAAGCGAAACTGCGTTTTTGAGTGCGTGGTTTCGACTGCGCACTTTTTTATTTGGGAGGATTTTATGAGGAAGTTATTAGCTTTATGCTTGACAGTAGTTTTATGCTTATGCTGTCTTGCATCGTGCGGTAGCGCACACAAAGAGAACAAATGGTTTTCAGAAGAAAAACTTACACAATGCCTTGTGGGTGAATTACCTACCATTGAAAAAGAGTATGTAAATCACAACGACGAGGATATTTATGTTAGCTTCACAAGCAAGGAGCGTGAAGCCTATGTTGCCGAGGTGTTTGAATATTTGAAATCGCAGAATTTCAAGTATCTTGGTACGCGCGGAGAACAGGCAAGCACGTTGGCAGGCAGCTTCACCACGTATTACTTCAAGCCTGCAACCGAGCTTTCTGAATTTTACGTTGGTAGTTCATACAAGTTTGTCTATTCAGACGGTACGCTCGATGAGGGTGGCGATCCAATCTTCTGTATTCTCACCATTTACGACTATGAAGCGAAGAATCTCGAATACGGAACAAAGAATTTTGCGTATAACACCTTAATCACACTTCGCTATAAGCAAGAAGCACCGTTAAGCGGCAGATATGCTTTGAACGAGGAAGAACACGAGCATACAGGTGAATGGGTTGAATATAATCAACACACCCACTATTATCAGTACACCTGCGGTTGCACACTTCCCGACAGAATAGAAGAACACGTAAATAATGATGCCGATTTATTCTGTGACGTTTGTGGATTTAATATGTCCGAGATTCCTACCCCGACTAATCACTTCCTTCGCAATCAGGCAGGCTGTGAGTGGTTGAATGAAATCACTGCCGAGGATATTGCGAAAATAAAGATAATCAGCGGTGCTGTGGGCGTTGCTCCCGGCAATCTTAATAACGTTTCAAGCTCCACCGATGAAACCGTAATAGCAAGAATTTTTGAAGAATATTATTGGCTTGATACCGCACCTATTTCTAAAATGGAAGGTCAGATCGACGGCGGTAGCGGTGTCACGGTAAAATTTATTTTGAAGGATGGAACGGTAAAGGAGCTGTATATCAACAACGGCAATTACCGTGATCCCGATGGCAACTATTTTGAACTGCTCTTTACTCCGAAATTCAAGGATACCGACAACGCATTAAAAACTCACGGATTTATTACCTATCTCGGCACAGGAACGGTCTATGACAAGGACAACAATCCCGTATGTGAAATTCCCATAGACGAGCTTGAATTTGTTGTATTTTCTGGCTTGGATGCTGTGATTACAGGCTATTATTACAGGGTCGAAACAGAGTTTGGAACTCTGTGGTTTGATAGCAGCAACGACGTATTCTATCTGCGATTTAATGAGGTTGAGG
>JAZQUS010000035.1:0-5086 GCA_045631445.1 Eubacteriales bacterium | reverse complement strand
GCCTACGACGTCCCGCGAGTTCGCACAAACTCCGTAGGGGGTCGACGCCACGAAGTGTCGTGAGCGCAATGAATGACAACACGGTGTGTTGTTAGAACGCGAGCGTGACCGAGCCCGAAGGTGAGACCCCCGACGACCCGCGTCGATATGTTTGATATTTTTTTTCATACAATGCTATTTTGATAACCCCTCGGCTACGCACTCATTAGCAAATCACAGATTTTCGAACGTGTGAGAAAATCGTTATGTAGTGTTTGATTTTAATCAAACACTACGATTTGCGCAGTCTTAATTCAACACCCACGATTAAAAAGTTTGGGGGGTATAGGGGGATTTTTCAAAATCCCCCTAAATCTTTTTTCAACTATCTTCTCCCCGATAAATCCCAATTTAACATCAAAAAAGCCCAACTTTCGTGTGAAAGTTGGGAAAAAATTATCTCTTATTATATTTAACAAGCACGTTATTAATTCTATCAACAGGATCAAGAAGACGGCTGATAGTATCATCGTGGTTAAGAGTATCAATAAGGAATGCAACGTATTTGCACATATTAACCTCGCACCACCATTCCTTTTCAGCAAGCTCAGGCTTGTGGTATACAAGGTTTGTTGTGAAGATTTTGTCGATAAGACCATCTTCATATGCCTTGTCAATCTTATCAAATCCGCTTGTGAAAAGACCAAATGTTGCAAAGTTGAAAATTCTCTTAACACCCTTTGCCTTGAGCTGCTTTGCAACGTCAAGCAAGGAATCACCTGAAGCAATCATATCGTCAACGATGATAACATCCTTACCGTTAAGGTCCTGACCGAGATATTCGTGGGCTTCAATGGGATTTCTTCCGTTAACGATAACAGAATAGTTTCTGCGCTTATAGAACATACCAATATCAATTCCAAGAACTGATGAATAGTACATACATCTCTGCATAGCACCTTCGTCGGGAGAAATCATAACAAGATGATCCTTGTCAACAATAATGTCGGGTACATTCTTAACGAGTGCCTTAATCATCTGGTATGTGGGTTGAACATTATCAAATCCTGAAAGAGGAATTGCATTATTAATTCTTGGGTCATGAGCGTCAAATGTCAAGAAATTAGTAACACCCATTCCAATAAGTTCCTGAAGCATAAGTGCACAGTCAAGTGACTCACGGGAGCTTCTCTTGTGCTGTCTGCCCTCATAGAGCATAAGCATAATAACAGTTATTCTTCTTGCCTTGCCTGCAATAGCCGCAATAGTACGCTTAAGATCGCAATAGTGATCGTCAGGACTCATAGGCACCTGCATTCCGTACATATTGTATGTAACGCTATAGTTAAAGCAATCTGTGATGATATAAACATCATCACCTCTAAGTGTCTCGTGAATAACGCATTTAGCTTCACCCGTACCAAAACGAGGACATTCGTGGTCAACGATAAATGTTTCTTCAACTTCAGATCGTCTCCACTCCTTAAGGTATTCATCGACCTGTGATACAAATTCCTCACAGCCCTTCATACCAATTACGCGCAATTCACCATAAAGTTCCTTTTTCATAATGACATCCCCCATAATTATCAAATTATGATTTATTATAACACATAAAGACCTTATTTGACAAGATATTTTTTGATGATTTTTCTTTATTTTTCAATCTTTTTTGTTACTTTTTGCACAAATATATTTATAATCGTAAAATCGATTGGTCGATATGGGCGATATTATTAATCGCCCATTAGCCAACCAATCTTAAATTAAATCTGATCAAGCGTTGCAAATCTATAGCCCTGCGCATTTAGTTCTCTTATCAAATCACGCATAATTGCTGCATTTGTTGAGCTTGTAGGATGCAAAAGCATTATTTCTCCGTTGTGCAGATTGTCAAGAATTTTTTTCATTGCTACGTCATTTTTCATCTGCGCACCATTATCCCAATCGGCATAGGCAAAACTCCAAAAAGCAGTTCTGTAGCCAAGATTTTGCGCCATTTTTAACATATTTTCACTAAAAGTCCCTTCAGGTGGACGGAAAAACTTTGCCATTTCCTTTCCCGTCAACTCCTTATATTTTTCTTCAAGTCCTAAAACCTCGCTTTTAAACTTTTCAATCGATGCGGATGTCAAATTCACGTGATTAACCGTGTGATTACACACGATATGCCCCTCATTCACCATTCTCAAAACCAAATCGGGATTTTTATCAATCAAATTTCCCAAAATAAAAAATGATCCAACAACTCCTTCCTCGCGCATAGTATCAAGAATTTTAGCCACATTCCCGTTCTCGTAACCCGCATCAAAGGTCAGATATATCACTTTTTGAGCACTATCTTTAGAGTACCTTTCATCAACATAAAACCCACCGTAATTCTTTATATATGAAAATTTCTCGTCAAGTGTTGGTTGCTTATGCTCCGCGTTGCGTTTGCAATACCAATAATGCTCCCGAGCAAAGGCATTCATAATAGATGAAAAAGATAAAAATACCACGCAAAGCATTATTATTCCAATGCAATGTTTTTTCATTTTATCACCCCTTGATTATTATTTGCTTTTTTTAGAAAATAAAAATTGAAATTGTTGACAAGAAAGTGAAAAAAATATATAATAAGTTTAAAACAATAAAATTCAATCATTAAGGTCAAACTATGATAGAACAAATACATTTTAACGAATTTAACAAAATATACAATATAATGGAACAAAGCTTTCCTTTAACAGAATTTCGTCCAAAAGAAGAACAAGCAAAGCTTTTCCAAAACCCAAACTATCAAGTTTTTGGAATTAAAGATGGGGAATTTCTACTCTCCATTGCGGCAGTTTGGGTCTTTGAAGATTTCACCTTTATCGAACATTTAGCTACCCTTCCTCAAAATAGGAACTGCGGTATTGGTGAAAAAATTCTTAAATACATAATAAAAAATGCAAAGCATACAGTCTGTCTTGAGGTTGAACCACCGGAAAATGATTTAACTCGTCGCAGAATTGCTTTTTATGAAAGAAACGGCTTATGTTTTAATGATTACCCCTATATTCAACCATCAATTTCTGAAGGCAGAGATTCCATACCACTCTTTATTATGACATCACACAAAAAAATTGATGAGCAAACCTATCAAAAAATCAAAAACACCTTATATAAAGAGGTATACAAAGTAAACAACTGACAATATTTGTCGGTTGTTTCTTTTTTTGCCTGTATTTTATCAATATTTGTTGAATTTTAATTGAAAAACAGTTGAAACTATTATTATATAATCAAATAAAAAAAGGAGGATTAACTATGAACACAAAAACCTTAGCATTAATTATGATAATCATAATAGTTTCTTTTTTGGGATTTTGTATCGAAAATATCTTCACCGCATATGCAGGAGGTATAATTAACAATAGAAATATGATATTGCCTTTTCTTCTAGGATACGGTCTTGCAATTTTAGCTTTTTATGCGGCAGTAGGTACACCCAATGCACCGAAATTTTTTAAAATAGAGCTTCGGCTGTCGCCACTTTGGAGTATTATATATTATTATGTAATTGCTTTTTTGGGAGTATGCATAGCGGAAATTGTTATTGGCTATACAATTGAATGGAGTTGTGGAATAATTTGGTGGGATTACACGGCACTTCCACTCCACATTACACGCTACACATCCGTCCCAACAAGCACGATTTTTGCCCTGCTCATAACTGTTTTTATGAAATTCCTTTTCCATCCCCTTCTCAATAGCTTTTCGAAAATGAACCCTCGCGCACTCGGAATTCTGTCAATTTCCCTCTTTGTGCTTTTGAGTGTAGATTTTGTTCATAGCGGAATTTATATGTTCAAAAACCGAGAGCTTTTGCGACTTTGGAAAGTGGAATTTGATAAACCCATCAAACAATATTTTTTGGATTTAATGTAAAGGAGAAAAAAATGAAGTATATTGCCAACATTCTAACCGCTTCGCGAATTGTTTTAGCGCTCGTTTTGTTACTTTTTTTCAGGGAAATTTCAGTTTTGTTTTTGATAATATATACAGTAGCAGAATTCACCGATATGATTGACGGTACAATAGCAAGAAAAACCGGATCCTGCTCACACACAGGCGCACTTCTCGACACCATTGCAGACTTAATTTTGAACGCATCACTCATCAAGATAGTTTTCACAATGAAAATTATGACAAAAAAACTCACTATTTGGATGCTTTTAACTCTTGGTATTGGAACTTTTTCACCGATAATTAACTTTATTAAGCACAAAAAAGTATTTTTTATACATTCAATTCCTTGTAAAATCGTGGGCGGACTCCTACTTATCGTTCCATTTGCCATCTATTTTGGATTTATTCAACCATATCTCGTTTTTATGCTTACACTTATTACCTTTTCTATGATTGAAATTGTAATTATGAGTGCAATGCTTAAAGAGCCCGACCCCGATGCGCCATCGATATTTTGGATAAAAAAACAAAATGAAACTAACTATATTCTAAATTAAACATAAAATTGTGGATTTAGCGAGTAGTTAGTTGAGTAAAGATTTTCGCTTTTTTGAAAAAAAGCTCGCAAAAAACTTTTTAATCGTGGTGTTAAATTAAGACCGCGCAAATTGTGCCACGCCTCGCGTAAAATATAATAGTAAATAAAAAACAAATGGCGAGGCAAACAAACCGTTTGATGTCTAAACGACATCATTTTGCGAGCAAAAACACGGTTTGTATATGTGTTGTTATAGAACTAATGATTTTTCTCCTCGCCTCGAAAAATCCAATTTGCTATTGCAAAGCGTTGCCATTTTGCTATCAAAGCGGTTATGTACCGATTTTGTAGGGGGGCACTCCGTGCACCCGCTTATGAACTCAAACTAATTTCATTTTTGGTGGGAGGGAAAACCCCTCCCCTACGGATTTGTGCGTAGCCATTTTGGTATCAAAACGGCTATATGTAGAGTAGCAAAGCGCGGTTTTTTCGTTTGCTTGCAAACGGAGAAACATTTGCGCCAAGCGCGTCAGAAGTGAAGGCGCACGATTTGCGCGGAATTTATTTATACCAACACGATTAAAAGTTTTGCGTGCGGGGTTCCCCGAAGCGACATTTATGAGCTTTGGGGGT
>JAZQUS010000034.1:0-1706 GCA_045631445.1 Eubacteriales bacterium | reverse complement strand
ATAATCTTGCCGAGGAAATGAATGATATTCTCGCAGAATTTACAATATGTATGAAAAACGGCGAGGCGCCTGATTCCGCAGAAGCACAGAAGTTGGTGAAAATGCTGCAGAACCATATTACCGAGAATTACTACCTTTGTACAAACGAGATTTTAGCAGGTCTCGGCCAGATGTATGTCGGAGATGAACGCTTCAAAAATAATATTGATAAGCACGCTGGTGGTACAGCAGCTTTTATCTGTGAAGCAATTGAAGCCTATTGCAGAAAATGAGCATATTCCCTCTTTTGGTGATAGCACCACAGGCTGCAATTAAAGAATCTAAGTAATTAGATTTATAAAGTGAAAATTATCCCTCTGCTGAGAAATCGGTAGAGGGATTTTCAATATTCTGTTGAACTAATTGGATAAATATGCTACAATATGCTTTAATAGATCAAAGTTTGCCTAATTTCTTTGACCTGAATATACATAAGAGGTTTTTTATGAAGATTATAAAGCATTTTCCTGGTGTTATTTTATCGTTTGCGATTGCTGTGGTTGCAATGTGGCTTGAGAGTCTGTTGCCGATTCATTTGATTGGTTCAGCAGTCATAGCAATGTTTATTGGGATGACTATAAACTGTTTTCTCACAAAAACAGATATTTTTGTGAGTGGCGTTAAATTCACATCGAAAAAACTTTTGAAATTTGCAATTATCCTGTTAGGTTTTTCTTTGAATATAACGACAATTCTTCAAGTTGGCAAAATGTCGCTTACGGTTATGATTTTTACCCTGCTGACTTGTTTCGGCGGAGGATATTTCATTGGGAAAGCATTGGGCCTTAATTGGAAGCTTTCTAATCTAATTTCAGCGGGGACAGGAATTTGCGGTGGCTCCGCCATTGCCGCTATTGCCCCCACAATCGATGCTAGTGACGACGATGTTGCTTATGCTATGTCAGCCACATTCCTTTTTGATATGGCGATGATTATCCTTTTTCCGATTATGGGCAGAGCGATTGGAATGAGCGACGAAGCTTTCGGAATTTGGGCAGGAACAGCCGTTAACGACACTTCATCCGTTGTGGCAACTGGATATGCATTTTCAGAGGGCGCAGGCGATTTTGCCACTATGGTTAAGTTGACAAGAACACTCTCCATCATTCCTACAGTGATAACATTTGCATTTATTTCTCTTCGTCTAAAAAAACAAGAGGCTCTGAAAAACAGCAAGAACCCCGATGAACTGAAAGCCAACTTCAGCATCAAGAAAATATTTCCTTGGTTTATCCTTGGTTTTGTTGCCATGTCTGTTGTTGCGAGTATTGTTGCGCTTCCTGCCGAATTTGTTTCGGGAACAAAAAGTGTTAGCAAATTTCTTATGGTCAGCGCACTTGCGGCTATAGGTCTAAACACTTCGTTTGCGAGTTTTAAAAAAGCGGGAATACGTCCGATGATTCACGGATTTATCATTTCAGCCCTTGTTGTTATTGTTGCCTTACTTGTTGAAATTTGTATGGGTATTGTGTGACAAATTTCAAATAATAATTTCCCTCTTTTGCTGATAGCACCACAGGCTGCTATCAAAGAATCTAAGTAATTAGATTTATAAAGCAAAACGATCCGCCCGATTTTTTCGGGCTGATTTTTATAAAAACACTTTCTTTTTTATTTTTTCTGTGTTACAATTCATAAAAATAAGTGATTTTTATTAATTTTTGTGG
>JAZQUS010000033.1:0-7597 GCA_045631445.1 Eubacteriales bacterium | reverse complement strand
GAAGACAAGACCTGATCACAACTCCTTGGCTCACAGAACGACATGGCTACGATCCGACTTGACATTCTTGACCCTGCACTTCTTCGTCCAGGACGTTTTGACCGTCAGGTTAGAGTTGGTTATCCCGACATTAAGGGACGTGAAGAAATCCTTAAGGTTCACGCAAGAAGAAAGCCCATGGAAAGCACAGTTGACTTCCACAAAATTGCTCAAAGCACTATTGGATTTACTGGCGCAGACCTTGCAAACCTTCTTAATGAAGCGGCGCTCCACGCAGCAAAGAATAATAAAGCCCTTATCGGTATGGACGATATCGAAAAATCCTATATGAAGATTCTTCTCGGTCCTCAAAAGAAGACAAGAGTAAGAACTGAAGCGGATAATAAGCTCACCGCTTACCACGAAGCAGGACACGCGGTTGCTTCCTATTATTGCAAGCACACAGACCCCGTTAAATTCATCTCCACAGTTCCTTCCGGTAACTACGGCGGTGTAACAGTAAGTATCCCCGAGAATGATACCTTCACATCTACAAAGAAGCAGATGTATGAATCAATCATTCTTTCAATGGGTGGTCGTGTTGCAGAAGAACTCATTCTTGATGACATTTCAACAGGCGCATCAGGTGACATTCAGCAGGCAACAAAGGTTGCAAGAAATATGGTAACGAGATACGGTATGAGCGACAAGCTCGGCACTGTTCTCTACGGCTCAGGTCACTCCGATACAGAGGTGTTCCTCGGCAGAGATATTAATAACAATAAGAACTATTCTGAAAAGATTGCTGCAGAAATTGACGATGAAATTCGTGCAATTATCGAAAGTGCTTATACAGAATGTAAGGCAATTCTCACTGAGCACATCGATAAGCTCCACCTTGTTGCAGGTTATCTCTTGAAGAGAGAATTTATGGACGGTGATCAGTTCAAGGCGGCTATGGAAAATGACCTCACATTCGACGAAATTGATGAAATCTTGAACGAAAAAGAGCGCAAGAGCCAAGAGGAAAACGAGGCAAAGCGTCAGGCAGAAGCGGAAGAACAACGCAAGGTTGAAGAAGAGCTTCGTCGCGAAAAAGAAGAGCGCGAAAGAATGATGAACGCGCCCAAGGGTGAAACCTACGACGACGCAGATACCGATAACGCAGAATCCGTAGATAAAGAATAAAATGTAAAGGACGGTTTGAAAATTCAAACCGTCCCTATTTACTTTTTGCTTGTTTTATAGTATAATGTTGTTATAATTTCAAATTTTGATTTATCGAATAGATAGTTAAGTAAAGATTTTCGCTTTTTTGAAAAAAAGCTCGCAAAAAACTTTTATAGGTGGGTTATAATTTAGACCGCGCAAATCGCGTGACTCACTTCTTCGCGCTCGTCACACTCGTTTTTATTGCACAAGTGCAACAAAAACCGCGCTTTGCTACTCTGTACATAGCCGTTTTAATAGCAAAATGGCTACACTTTGCAATAGCAAATTGGATTTTTCGAGGTGAGGAGAAAAATCATTAGTGTCAATTTATTGACACAATTTGCGCGGATTAAATTTTCCCCCACGATTTAAAGCTTTTTGCTTCTTTTTCTCGAAAAAGAAGATATCTTTTCTCAACTATCTTCTCCCCGATAAATCCCAATTTATAATATAAAGGAACAAAAACTATGAACTTAATTTTAGCATCAAAATCACCGAGAAGAAAAGAGATACTTGAAAATCTCGGTGTGAAATTCGAAATAATAACCTGCGAAACAGACGAGCATACAAACCAAAGGGACGGCAAAAAGTACGCTGAAGAAATTGCCTTCCGCAAGGGCGATGCCGTGCGCGAGCTTCTTGAAGGTAAAGGCGAATTTACAAATGACAAGATAATTCTTTCCTGCGACACAGTTGTTGTGTCCGCCGACGGTGAGATTATGGGCAAGCCCAAGGATCGCGCAGATGCAAAGCGAATGATTCTTGCCTTTTCGGGCAAGCCCCACTTTGTAATTAGCGGAATTGCGCTCATCACCAAAGAAAAAACCGTGGTGACAAGTGAAAGCACCACTGTTTTCTTCGATACCCTCGACGAACTCGACGTTGAAAAATATCTCGATACCGACGAAGCTTATGACAAAGCAGGCGCATACGCAATTCAGGGCTACGCATCGTTATGGATTAACGGAATCAATGGTGACTATTTCAACGTTGTCGGCCTCCCCGTCAAAAAGCTCTCCGATACTCTCAAAAAGGAATTCGATATTAGATTATCATAAAAACAAATTGGGATTTATTGGGAAGATAGTTAAAGCAAAATCGCCTACGCGGCAGGCGATCTTAACGTCAACTATCTCCTCCCACAAACCAAAATTTGAAAGCCAAACAAAAAGCAACCCGACGGAATAATCCGTCGGGATTTTTTCTTAAACTATTCAAAATATTCAATAATGATATAGTAAATATAAATACCGCTTCCCGCACTACCAACAGAGTAAGTTCCTGCTTCCTCAATATCGATTGAAGAAACGGTTACGCTTGTTCCCGCCTCATAAGTGCCGATAAGTGTTTTGCTTGAATCAACAAGATTAAGAACTCTTGCAGATGAACCGGAGGATTGAGTTGCAATGGTTACTGTGCAAGGACCCTCAACTGTGAAGGAAACATATCTGCTAGTTCCAAATGATGCAGAACCGCCAAGACTTAATCCGTGAGTAGTAGTATAACTTTCTCCTGAATATGCAAATGTAACAACCTTTGCCTTCTTTTCCATTGTTTTAGCACTTGTTGCAACGAGCGTAAAGCCCTGTTCTTCAACCGTGCTATCATAAAGTGTATTAAGAAGGTCGTCCGCCTTGAAAATCACGGTTTTTACGGGTTCGGGACGAAGAGAAACTATGATATCCGCTATCGCCTTTTCATACTGCTCAAGTATCGAAAGATTTGTAACTACAGGTCTGTCATCTACGTTAAGAGCATCGTATTTTGCTCTGATTTCCTCGCATATTGCAAGAATCTCAAGATGGTTTTCTACTGTTACCTCACCAAGAGATTCAAGATGATAAATTGCATTAGCTACTTCGTGTGGGTCGGCATAAGTTCTATTGAGATTTGTAACGTTAATTATCGTGAACAATGATTCAACCGCCGCAACACTCGACTTACTCATAAGATTTGAGGGGTCGATAAATTCACTTGGTGTACTAAGAATGTGTCCCGAGAAATTAAAATATTCACCGTTTGCCTTTTCCTCATAGCCAGTTTTAATAATAAGCTCAACAACCTTTGCTGCCTGAAGGAATGCGCCGTATTTGTTGTAGTGAGTTGCTTCAATACCTGTATAACCTGCGTTGGTATTACCGTAAGCACTATCGTAGCCTGCAGGCCAATTGCCTGTAAGATCATTTGGCTTTAATGCCATAAGGTAGTTTGCATAAGTGCTTGTTGCGGTTTCAAGCATTGTCTTGCTCTCGGCAAAAAGGTCAACAAGAAGGCAATTTTCTTCTGCGGCAAGTTGTCTAACCGCTTCAACGTATGCAAAATTCTCTCCGTGGAGTCCTGCACCACCAATGATATTTGCACCGCTGAATTTAACGCGCGCAACAGGAGTTACAAGAACCGGAATAGCACCCACGCTTCTCGCAAAATCAATATATTGCTTCAAATACCATTTATATGTACCTCCACTATTGTAAGCGTAATATTCAGAACCGTATTTAGCAATTTCCGCAAGTGCCTTTGTTTCTTCAGAATCAGTTGCAACAGACGTATATTCTTCGGGCAAAAGTGTTGTTGAAACCTTGGTTGCAGGAGTTACAGGGTAAACTCCGTTTGCGTCAGGCTCACCGAGTGGAACCATTCTATCAAAAATGCTTGAGTAATTTGAAAGCTTTGATGCATCGTCATTGTGACCGAATTGAATAAAGAGAAAATCTCCCTCTTTAATGCAATCTTCGATTGATTTTCCACCATTTTGCGAAAAAGTATACTTATAATCAGGATCGTCGATATTGTAAAGTCTGCCCTCGTTGATGAAAGAACGTGAGCTTCTGCCGCCGTGAGCGGCATTCACAACATTAACTTCACTGTCAAGAAAAAGAGAAAGATACTGTCCCCAACCTGCAATATACTGCCCGTCTTCATATGTTTTAACGGTTGAGTCGCCCGCAAGATAGATTGTGGGCGTTTTCATGTTATCTGGATGAATTGGCTCGGGATCGGGCTTTGTGCTCGAATCAGTTGACGAAGTTGTTGGCTGAGTTGTAGTAACCTTATCCACAGATGTGGTTGTTTCGTTTGGCCCAAACTGACAAGAAGCCAAAAGCATAGCCATTAAAATAAAAACGGCAAGAATTTTTGTAATTTTGCTCATAAAATTATTCCTCTTTTCTTGAAATTTGGTAATAATAACCTATAAATTAATTATAGCATATAAATTTTATATTGTCAACAACAAAAAAAGCACCGAAATCGGTGCTATATATATCAAAGGACATTTGAGAAAACGAACAGTTACGGGTGGTGGAGGTTAAACGATGCTTGAGAATACATCGAATTTTCACCGAAAAGATACAAGGAGAGAATGCCGTCAACAATCTTTTCGGCAGCAACTTTCGTTTTCTCAAATGATTGGAAATGGTTCAAAATTTATTAAGTTCAATAGATATTATAATATAAAACTTTAAAAAACGCAATAGAAAATGTTAAAAAAGTTGTCGATTTTTGTAAACAAATTATGAACAATTATTAATATTATATTAATTGCTTAACAATTTCTCGCATAGCGCGACTTGATGCCACTTTTCTGATATATTCCCTGTCTCTTTGACGGGAAATTGTCAATTTAATTGAGTAGGTCTGCTCTCGTGTAGCAACTCCTATAAATACAGTTCCAACAGGTTGGTTGGTAGCAGGATCGGGATTGGGACCCGCCTCACCTGTGATAGAAATTGCAATATCGGTATCAAGACGCTCACGTGCCCCCCTTGCCATCTCGATTGCCACTTCACTTGAAACGGCAGAATGCATCTCAAGAGTTTTAGGATTTACTCCAAGCAAATCTATTTTAGCTTGATTGGAATATGTAATAAATCCACCTGCAAACACATTGGACGCGCCCGAAATATCGGTTATTCTCTTTCCAAAATAACCGCCAGTACAGGATTCTGCTGAAGAAAGAGTTAACTTCTTTTCCTTAAGCTTTTCAACAACAAGCTTTTCGATATATTCGGCATCAAGAGCGTAGATGTATTCACCAACAGGGCTTGATTTTACCTTTTCAATCATCTCTTGGCACATTGCCTCGCCTTCAGCTTCACTATTTGCAAGTGCACCAACACGAAGGCGCATCTCCCCCTCTTTAGCATAGGGGGCAAGGGATGGATTGACGGAGTTTTTCATCAAATCGAGAAGATGCATTTCGACCTCACTCTCACCCATTCCCATAATGTGAATGTTATGGCTTATGAGAATTTTATCACTCATCTCGCGAAGACGGGGAAAAACGAACTCATCAAACATTGGGCAAAGCTCAAACGGAGGGCCGGGAAGAAGAACAACAACTTTCCCATTATGCTCAATAAATATGCCCGGTGCTGTACCTGTTCGGTTTTTAAGAGCAATCGCACCAAGCGGAATATCCGCCTGCTTTTCGTTATTAGGAGGCATAATTCTACCTGAAGATTCAAAATATTCCTTTATTTCTTCAACGATTTTTTCGTCGCGTACCAAAGGAAGTTCAAGCACCTCTGCCACAGTTTCCTTTGTTAAATCGTCATACGTTGGACCAAGTCCGCCCGACAAAATAAGCAAATCCACATTTTTAAGCGCAGTAGCAACCGCCTCTCGAAGTCGCGCTTGATTGTCACCCACAACCGAGGTGTGATAAACAGATATTCCAAGTCGCGCAAGTGCTTTTCCCAAATACGCAACGTTTGTGTTCACAACTTCACCTAAAAGAAGCTCCGTCCCAACACATAATATCTCTGCATTTTTTATCTTCATGTTTTGTCCTCCTGTTGTTAATTTCAAATTTTGATTTGTCGGGAAGTTACAAGGATAAAAATTTTCGCTTTTTTGAAAAAAAGCTCGCAAAAAACTTTTAATCGTGGGTGTTGAATTAAGACCGCGCAAATCGTGCGCCTTCACTTCTGACGCGCTTGGCGCAAATGTTTTTCCGTTTGCAAACAAACGAAAAAACCACGCTTTGCTACTCTGCATATAGCCGTTTTGATACCAAAATGGCTACGTTTTGCAATAGCAAATTGGATTTTTTGAGGTGCCTGTTCTACACCGAGAAAAATCATTAGTTCCAACTCGTTGGAACAATTTGCGCGGATTAATTTAACGCCCACGATTAAAAGTTTTGCGGAGCTTTTTCAAAAGCGACCTTTTTTATTTTTGTAACTATTCGATAAATACCAATTTATCATTATCTAAAACAATTATACATTAAAAATTCCACAAAATCAATCAAATACTTGAAAAAAGGTTAAAAAAAGTGTATAATTTATAAAAAGGGGGTGAGGTAATGAAAAAATGCGTGATGTGTCCGCGATACTGCGCTGTTGATAGAGAGGCAGGCGAGCACGGATTTTGTGGAGTAAATAATGAATTTATTATTGGCTCTGCCGATCTTCATTTTTGGGAAGAGCCGTGCATAAGCGGTACGCGTGGTTCGGGCGCGATATTCTTTTCGGGCTGCAATTTGCGTTGCGTTTTTTGTCAAAACAAGGACATCAGCCGCGAGATTGTAGGCAAAAAATATACCGAAGACGAACTCATTTCCAAAATGCTTGAGCTTCAAGAAAGGGGCGCGCATAATATTAATCTCGTTACCGCAACACCCTATTCCCTTTTCGTTGCTCGCGCGCTTGAAAAGGCAAAAAAGGATTTAAATATCCCAATCGTTTACAACTGCGGCGGTTATGAAAGTATTGAAGCACTTCACACACTTGATGGGCTTGTTGATATTTATCTGCCCGACTTTAAATATTATGATGAGAATTTGGCAAAAAAATACTCGTCCGCACCAAATTATGCAGAAATTTCATGCAAATCCCTTATAGAAATGCATCGTCAGGTTGGCAAATTGACTCTTGACGAAAACGGCATTGCAAAGAGGGGACTTATCGTGCGCCATCTTGTTCTACCCTCTCATCGCGATGACTCAAAGGCGGTTTTGAAGCATATTAGTGAAATTCTCCCTGCAAACGAGGTCACACTCTCCCTAATGCGACAGTACACACCCGATTTTGCGGACGAGGGTGCGCCTAAAAACCTCAAAAGACGTTTAACAAGCTTTGAATACGAGGACGTTTTAAACTTAGCCCTCTCCCTCGGCTTCGACGGTTTTTCGCAAGATAAGGAGTCTGCAAAAAAAGATTTTACACCTAATTTTAATAAATGTTAAATTGGTATTTATCGGTGAGAAGTTACAAAGTAAAAAGGGGTCGCTTTTGAAAAAGCTCCGCAAAACTTTTAATCGTGTTAGGGAAAATGAATTTCGCGCAATGCGCGTGACTCACTTCTTCGCGCTCGTCACAAATGTTTCTCTGTTTTCTCGAAAACAAAGAAACTGCGCCTTGCTACACCACACATAGCCGTTTTGTTAGCAAAATGGCTACAC
>JAZQUS010000032.1:0-11396 GCA_045631445.1 Eubacteriales bacterium | reverse complement strand
GTTCCCCTCATCCATGAAATTGCCGAAGGCATTTTCCGCCCCCTATGCCCCGCTGGGGAAGGCATAGATAAATCCCAATTTACACGAATTAAATAATTTATTTCAAAAAATTAAAAAAATGTTGGACAAATCTACTTTTTTGTGGTATTATATAGTCGAATAATATCGAAAGTAGGAAAAAGAAGTGCTTTTTTACGACATTGAACTAACAACAATACCCAAAATTAAATATAATTGCGTGGTTGTGGCAACCGATTATCACGCGGTGGTAAATAAAAACGAAAATTTATTTGAGTTGTGCTTTATCGACGGCGGCGAATGTGTTTGCCAAACACCAAGTGGTGCGCTCGCATGCGAATCAGGACACCTGTATCCGCTCTTTTTTTGTGAAAAATGTGAGATTTACACCGAGGACGAATCCCCCGTAAAAATGCTTTCCGTGGGACTTGAATGTGGTTTAAATGTAAATGTTATCGACTCCGAGCATCTTTCTGAGGAAGATACGCGCGAGTTGATGAAAAACTTACTTGCAGGAAACCGCTTTTTGTTTCCAAAGGATGGACTTTCCACAGCCCAATTTGATTGGATTTTGCCCTATATGAAGAAAATTCTTGCTTGTAAGCCCGGTGAGAGAATTGGTGAAGAAACTCGTGCTCTCTCACTCATAATTGAGTTTATGAGCCGCGTAACCAAGTCGAGTATGGACGAGGTTGCATTTGACGCCAAGGCATTCCCAACGAGCGCGGTTGCATATAGTGAAATGGTTGTTTCATATATCATTAAAAACTACCGCAAAAAGATAAGCGTTCTTGAAATTGCAGAAGAATTTGGACTCACACCGAACTATCTCCACGCGATTTTTAAGCAGGTAAAGGGAACAACTATTATTGATTACCTTACTGCATATAGAATGAATATGGCAAGAACCTATATCGAGCGCTTTGGACTTCGCGCCTATGAAGCAGCAGAGATGGTCGGCATCGACGACCCCGCCTACTTTAGTAGAGTTTTCAAAAAGCTTTATGGCAAAAGCGTCTCCGACTTCAAACGTGAGGGAAATTAAAATCAAAGCGAACCTCAATTGAGGTTCGCTTTTTTGCACCATTCAAATTGAATAGTTAGTTAAACAAAAATTTTCGCTTTTTTGAAAAAAAGCTCGCAAAAAACTTTTAATCGTATTATGGTAAACAAATTTCGCGCAAATCGTGCGCCTTCACTTCTGACGCGCTTGGCGCAAATGTTTTTCCGTTTGCAAACAAACGAAAAAACCACGCTTTGCTACTCTGCACACAGCCGTTTTGATAGCAGAATGGTTACGCTTTTAGTAGCAAATCACAGATTTTCGAACTGCCTGCCAACAGTGAGAAAATCGTTATGTGTTATTTTGTTTCACAAAATAACACGATTTGCGCGGATTAATTTGATACCCACGATTAAAAAGTTTTGGGGTTATAGGGGGATTTTTTAAAATCCCCCTAAATCTTTTCTCAACTATCTTATCTCCGCTAAATCCCAATTTGCCGCACTAAAAAAGGAGCTTGCGCTCCTTTTTATCATATTACTTAAAATAAACACCCTGTTTTAAGGATTCAAGCATAATAATTGCACTTGAAGCATTAGTTGCGAGGGGGATTTTCTGCACGTCGCAAAGACGGAGAAGCGCAGAAACGTCGGGCTCGTGGGGCTGAGCGGTGAGAGGATCGCGCAAGAAGATGATGAGATCAAGCTCACCGTTTGCAAGCATCGCACCAATCTGCTGGTCGCCACCGAGAGGGCCGGATTTCATTCTATGTATGCAAAGACCGGTCTCACCCATGATAAGAGTGCCCGTAGTACCCGTTGCATAAAGCTCGTGAGCGGAAAGCACGTCCTTGTAGGTCTTCGCGAGTTCAATAATCGCGTCCTTTTTCTTGTCGTGCGCTATAAGTGCTATTTTCATATTTTTTCTCCTTTTTGAAAGTTACAAAGATAAGAATCATCTTCTTTTTCGAGAAAAAGAAGCAAAAAGCTTTTAATAGTTGAATTAAGTCAAAATCTTAATTACAATTTAAACATATAAGGCATAAGATTGCCGAGTGTTTCTTCAACATAGTCACCGTCTTTAGAGGTAACCAAAATCACCTTAAAATTGGGGGAGCAAAACTCACTCATAACCTGACGGCACACACCGCAGGGAGCAGTAACGCCCTTAATGTCACCCTGATGACCACCAACGATGGCAATCGCCTCAAACTCACGCTCACCGTTGTGAACCGCGGTAAAAATAGCAGTTCTTTCGGCACAAATTGTGGGAGTGTAGGACGCATTTTCAATGTTCGCGCCCGTGTAAATCTTGCCGTCTTTTGTGAGAAGAGCCGCACCCACCGTGAAATTGGAATAGGGTGAATATGATTTTTTCATCGCCTCAATTGCCGCAAGGGCAAGTGAACGATAATTTGTTTTGTTTTCTGTCATTTTATTTTAATTCTCCTTTCGGGAGTTTAGTTTATTAAAGAAACGATAATGTTGGTTTCGCGTTCCTTTAATTTTGAAATCCGTTTACCAAACGTTTCGAGAAGACCGATTTCGGTTTTAATATTCATAGTACAATTACCGCTCTGACAATTTAAATTTGAAGAATCGTAAATTTTCATATCGATTTGAATATATAAATAGCCAAATTTGTCAGTTGGTAATGCTTTGAATGTGACCTCAGATAGACCGTTGAGCTCAAACTCTCCGATTTTGCATTGAAATTCAGATATTTCTTTGTTTGAATATTGTTTGATTTTGTTTGCAAAGTCATCAAGAATTTCATTAGAGCTCCAACATTCCATAGCGCAAGCTGTAATTTGGTCATTAGAACAGGTTATACAAAGCTCATACAAATCTACAACAGGATCAGCCCAGCAACGCTCTAATTTGATATTGTGCATAAAGGTACCTCCTTGTTTGTAGATGTTTGCTCAAAAAAGCCTTCCCATTGAGGGGCGTAGGGGGAAGAAAATTCCTACGGAAATTTCATGGATGAGGGGAACGAAGTCTGTGCAGACTATCGACTCTCTCATTCACTTTAAATCATCCCAAGTCAGTCCCAAATGTGTGAGAATATCATCGCACACATCATTAAAATTTTTGTTTATACTTTTATTTGTGTATCTCAACACTTTAATTCCAATCCTTGAAAGCTCGAAATCTCTCTCGCTATCCTTTTCGTTATGCTCGGGCATATCGTGTTGACGTCCGTCAATTTCAATTACAATATTTTTGCTCGCAATATAAAAATCGACGATAAAATTACCAATATTTTTTTGTCTGTTCACAGTGCAGGGTAATTTTTTGAGAAAATCATACCAAAGATGCTTTTCTTCGGGAGTCATTTCTTTTCTTAATTGCTGTGCTAACGGAACGTAGTTTTTGTTGTAATTGTATTTCATATGGTTTTCTCCTTGCCTTCTCCAGCGGAGAAGGGGGACCATTTTTGATGGTGGATGAGGAGAGCACCATTTAGTTTATGCTAACGGCTCTCTCATAAAACTTATATTTTTTATTTTGAAACTAATTTCTTTGCGTTAGGACGACTTTGTGTAGATGAGAAAGACGATTGTTTGCAAAAACCGTGTTCTCCTCATCCACCGCCATCGCGAACCCCCAAAACTGCGCAATGCTCGTTTCGGGGAACCCCGACCGCGGTCCCCCTTCCCCGCTGGGGAAGGCTGATTTAAAGCAACTTATTAAGATTCTTAAATACTGCTTCAGCGTCTGCTACGATACCGAGGTTAGCAACCTTAAAGATGGGAGCGTTCTTATCGGTATTAACTGCAACGATGAATTCGGATTCTTCCATACCTGCAAGGTGCTGGATTGCGCCGCTGATACCGAAAGCAAGGTATGCTTCGGGACGAACGGTCTTACCTGTCTGACCAACCTGACGAGCGTGGTCAACGAGTCCTGCGTCAACGAGTGTACGGGATGCGGAAACTGTTCCGTGAAGCTTAGAAGCAAGCTCCTGAGCGGATTCAAGGTTCTTAACACCACGACCGCAAGAAACGAGAATTTTAGCATCTTCGATATTAGCCTCTGCCTTTTCTGCCTTAACTTCTTCAAGAACTGTTACTGCAAACTTTGATGTATCCCATTCAAGAGATTCAACAACAACTTCACCAACTCTTGCAGCATCTGCATCGAGCTTCTTCATAACGCCGGGACGAACCGTGCTCATCTGAGGACGGCTATCGGGACAGATAATTGTTGCAAACAAGTTACCGCCAAAAGCAGGTCTTGTCATAAAGAGATTGCCCTCTTCGTCCATTTCAAGCTTTGTGCAGTCAGCAGTAAGACCTGTTTTAAGTCTTGCGGAAAGACGGGGTGCCAAATCTCTACCGATACTTGTAGCTCCGAAAAGGATTACGTTAGGCTCGTACTTCTTCGCAATATGTGTGATTGCCTGAGCGTAGGGCTCGGTCACAAATTTTTCAAGATTTTTGTCGTCTACAACGTAAACACCGTCTGCACCGTGTGCGATAAGTGTCTGCGCTTTGTCTGTTACGTTGTGTCCAAGAAGGACAGCATTTACTTTTTCGCCTGTTTTTTCTGCAAGCTCACGCGCTACGCCGATAAGTTCAAGAGCAACGTTCTGAATTTCACCGTCACGCTGTTCGCAGAATACCCAAATATTCTTTGCCATGATATGCTTTCCTCCTTATATTATATAAGATGACGCTCTTTGAGTGCGTCCACGATTGCCTTTGCGGCGCTTTCGGGATCAAGCTCAAGAGTTTCAATAGTTTTGTCGAACTGTTTTGTTGCTGTAGACTTAACCTTTGTGGGAGAACCACCAAGACCGATGTCCTCTTTGTTGAGGTCAAGATCTGCAAAGGTGATAATGCCGATTTCCTTTTCGTCCTGTGCAACGATATCCCAAACGTTCATATATCTGGGCTTTGCAAGAGTTGAAAGGATTGTGATAAGGCAAGGACCTGCAACCTTAAGTGTCTGGTATCTGTCTTCAAATTCTCTCTTTACGATAAGAGCGCCACATTCTGCGCAATAGTCAACTGCAGCGGCATAAGTAATTTGAGGAATACCGAGGTGCTCTGCAATCTGAGGACCAACCTGAGCTGTGTCACCATCGATTGCCTGACGTCCGCAGAATACAACGTCTGCGCCGAGCTTTCTAATAGCTGCCGCGATAATTGTTGACGTTGCAAGTGTATCAGAGCCTGCAAAAGCGCGGTCAGTAAGAAGGAATGCTTCGTCAGCACCCATAGCAAGTGCCTCGCGCAAAGCCTTTTCTGCCTGAGCAGGACCCATTGTAAGAACTGTTACTGTAGCTCCTGTCTTTTCTTTAAGTGTGAGAGCCGCTTCAATAGCAGTCTTATCATCGGGGTTGATGATACTTGGAACACCGTCACGCTTAAGTGTATTTGTTACGGGGTCGATTTTAATTTCAGTTGTATTTGGAACTTGTTTGATACAAACTATAATTTTCATTTCGTTATACCTCACTTTCTAAGGAGCGCGCCGGAGATAACCATTCTCTGAACTTCGCTCGTTCCTTCGTAAATTTCGGTAATCTTTGCATCACGCATCATTCTTTCAACGGGATATTCACGAGTATATCCGTATCCACCGTGAAGCTGAACTGCCTTTGTTGTTACGTCCATAGCTGTTTCAGCGCAGTAGAGCTTTGCCTGTGCAGCTGCAACGGAAACTGTTGGGAGCTTATTCTGCTTTGCGTTAACTGCCGCATAAACAAGGCCACGTGCCGCTGCGCATCTTGTTGCCATATCTGCAAGCTGGAACTGTGTGTTCTGGAATGCGGAGATGCTTCTGCCGAACTGCTTTCTTGACTTAACGTATGCAATAGTCGCATCAAGTGCGCCCTCTGCAATACCGAGTGCCTGAGCAGCGATACCGATACGGCCACCGTCAAGTGTCTTCATCGCAATCTTGAAGCCCTCGCCGCGCTTGCCAAGGAGGTTTTCCTTGGGAACTTTTACGTTGTCAAAGATAAGCTCGCATGTGGATGAACCGCGAATACCCATCTTCTTTTCCTTCTTACCAACTGAGAAGCCCTCAAATGCGGATTCAACGATGAATGCGCTCATTTCAGGTCCCTTGGGTGTCTTGCCTGTGATGGCAATAATAATATATGTAGAAGCATAACCTGCATTCGTGATGAAGATTTTGCTTCCGTTAAGCAAATAGTGGTCGTCCATTTCAACCGCTACTGTCTGCTGATTTGCAGCATCAGTACCTGCGTTGGGCTCGGTAAGACCGAAAGCACCGATTTTTCTACCGGACGCAAGGTCGGGAAGATACTTTCTTCTCTGCTCCTCGTTACCGTATTCAAGAATAGGAGCTACGCAAAGAGATGTGTGCGCAGAAAGGATTACACCCGTTGTGCCACAATGCTTTGAAAGTTTCTCAACTGCAGAGATGTACATATTGTAGTCACCGCCTGCACCCTCGTATTCACGGGGAACGATAATACCCATAAGTCCCATCTTTGCCATTTTTTCAACAGTTTCAGAAGGAAAACGCTCTGTTTCGTCAACCTCTTGTGCAAGGGGCTTAACTTCTGTTTCTGCGAAATCCTTAATCATCTGTTCAAACAGAATTGATTTGTAATTTGCCATTTTTTATTCCTCCTTGGGAGAACACAATGTTCTGCCCTTTTTTAGTTAGTTAAGTTTAGCCTTCTCCAGCGGAGAAGGTGGCAGGCACATGCCTGACGGATGAGGAGAGCACCGTTTAGTTTATGCTAACGGCTCTCTTATAAAACTTATATTTTTTATATTTGAAACTAATTTCTTTGCGTTAGGACGACTTTGTGCGGTTGAGAAAGACGATTGTTTGCACAAACCGTGTTCTCCTCATCCACCATCAAAGATGGTCCCCCTTCCCCGCTGGGGAAGGCTGATTTATTACCCGTTAAATTTAACAGTTGCCATACCTACAACAACAACCTTGCCGTCCTGATTATAGCAAGTTGTGTTGAGCTTAACGATGTGCTTATCTTCGCGGATTTCTGCGATTTCGCATTCTGCTGTGATTGTGTCACTAAGGAACACGGGTGCTGTAAACTTAAGTTCCTGACCAAGATAGATTGTGCCGGGTCCTGGGAGCTTGTTTGCAAGAACTGCGGAAATAAGACCACTTGTCAAAATTCCGTGAACGATTCTTCTGCCGAAGATTGTTGTTTTTGCATATTCTTCGTCAAGGTGAATGGGGTTTGTGTCAAGGCTTACCTCTGCAAAGGCTCTGAGGTCTGCATCTGTAAATGTTTTCTGTACGGACGCCTTCTGTCCAACATAAAGTTCGCTAAATGTCATGATAAATTCCTCCAAAATTGTAAAAATATGAACAATATTCATATTTGTTTAATAATATTATATATAATTTTCACTAATTTGTCAATATATTAACGAATTTTTCTACATCTAATGAAACATTTAGTGAAAAATACACAAAAAAGTTATCAATTTTCTATTGCAAATCACAACAAAAAATGTTATAATATCGACAGAATTAACAAAAAGGAATGTCACAATGGAAAATTACAATGCAAAAGGCATTAATTTGCCTAAAACAAAGCTCGGTTTGGCTAAAATGAACAAATTGCTCGATGCCGCCGAAGAATTATTCACAAACAATGGATTTCACGGAACTTCAATCTCCGATATCTGCAAAAAGGCAGGCACCGCCGTTGGCACGTTCTACATATATTTCGAAACAAAAACCGATGTTTATCGATTCCTCATGTGGAAGTATCAAAAGCAAATTAAAACACTTTTGTCAGACAGTATTAAGGGTTGCTCAACCCGATATGAAATGGAACGTGAGGGTATAAAATGCTTCATCAAATTTGCACTTAAAACACCTAACGTATATAATATCATATGGGGTTCTCTCTCCATCGACCAAAAACTCTTTGTCGACTATTACAGCTCCTTTGCAGAAAGCTATTCGCGCGCACTCAAAAAAGATTTTGGTGAAGTTGCGGTACTTGATTCTACAACAGTGGCTTATATGCTCATGGGAATTTCGAATTTCGTCGGTCTTCGAGCCATTTTTGAGCAGATGAATGACGAGGATATTGACCGCATAATTGATGAAACCGTTATGCCAGTTCTCAATAGCGGAATTTTCAAAAATTGTGAAAAATAAACAAAAATCAGGGGATTTTTCCACTCCCCTGATTATTTTTTTGTTTTATATGTAAATTCTACAATTTCAATAATAAACTCCTTGACTTTTTGTGCAAAATATAGTATAATTACCATTGGTATAAGTTTGCGATATGGGCACGCGTTTCTACAACCGCCGAGAATGGTTGACTACCTTTTTTTCAAAAAAAGTAGTCGCCTTTTTTTGTCCTCGTTTCTACTTCGAATTTTGATTTGTAGGGGAGTTACAAAGTAAAAAAGGTCGCTTTTGAAAAAGCTCCGCAAAACTTTTTAATCGTGGGTGTTAAATTAGACCGCGCAAATCGCGCGCCTGCACTTCTGACGCGCTTGGCGCAAATGTTTTCACCGCACAAGTGCGATAAAAACCGCGCTTTGCTACTCTGCACATAGCCATTTAGGTAGCAATTTGGCTACGCACAAATCCGTATGGCTCACCGCCCTCGACGGCCTGCAAAACTCGTAAGGACCGACGTCCTCGACGGTCCACCTGTACCATCTCCGTATGGCTCGCCTTGCGAGTCCGCATCTATATTTATATTTTTTTATTGGGAGGGAAAACCCCTCCCCTACAGATACAAACTGTTTTGATAGCAAAATGGCAACGTTTTTAGTAGCAAATCATAGATTTTTAAGGCGCCTGTTAAGATGCCTTAAAAATCGTTATGTGTTGTTTGGTTGCACCAAACAACACGATTTGCGTGGAATTCATTTTCCATAACACGATTAAAAGTTTTGCGGAGCTTTTTCAAAAGCGACCCCTTTTTTATCTTTGTAACTATTCGCTAAATCACAATTTATTTGATATTAATTAAAAAAACCACCCGAGTGGGTGGTTGAAATGTTTAATTTATATTTTAACGAGATTGATAACCTTGATTTTTTGCTTTCGGGCGAGGTTTACGGTTTGATATGTGCCGCCTTGAAGGACCTCAAGAAGGGCAACACATACATCCGAGCCATTTACAAGCTCACGATTTCGAGCAAAAAGGACGCCGTCGTAATAATTTTTACTTGTATAATGCACGGAGTCTGCATTTTGAAGCACAAAATCATAGAGCTGCTTTTCAAAAACGGTATAAGCAGACGCTTGTTTTTTATATGGCAAGATTAAATGAAGCTTAATGTGGGGATATTTTTGCTTAAATTTGAGCACGTGAGTAGCGGCTATCGTATCAAACCCCTTTGCTCCGCCCGCCCTAAAATCAGTGACTCCCTCGTTTTCGATTAAGTCAATTATCGTTCTATCAAGACGTTCCGCGAGAAAGGATGGCTTTGTTTTTTTGATTTCTCTATGCCCTGTGAAGCAACAAATTTTAGACATTTAATCACCCCTTTTCATATATATATTAACACAAAAATCGCAAAAAGTCAACAAAGTATTTAGAGTTTTATTAACAATAGAATAGTTAAAGTATATTAAAACTGTTTTTTCGACAAAAATGTGTGGAAAACTCAATGATTTTTCGACGCAACCTGTGGAAAACTCTGTGGAAACTGTGGAAAACGATGCAAAATCGCGAATTTCGTACAAAGCAAAACGAATGTTCCTGTGGAAAACTTTTTTTGAAATATTTTTTGTTTGATTTTTCTATTTTTGAAAAATATGTTGAAAATAGTAGAATAATACAATAATAAACATTATATTGCATCTTCTATTAGCCCCTCGGCTTCTCTGATTCTTTCAAAAAGTGCTCTTGCGCGCTCAAGTCGACGGTAAATCGTTCTATCGTCGCAATGCTCATTTGTGGCAAGTCGCAAAACATAAGCTCCGCGCTCGTGTTTGGTCGAGCGATAGGAAGTGCTCTCAAAATACACCTCTGAAATTGCCTTTAAAATTTCATCCTCTCCGTTTAACCTGAGCAACCGCAAGGTATCATAAACGGCAAGCATGTCAAGACGCGATCTTCGTGATATGCATACGAGCTCAATCTTTTTATAAACCTGAATCGGATTAAGTCGCTCATTGGCAAATCCCAATCGAGAAAATTTGCTAAATATTCTGATTATTTCGTTTCGAGTGTATTTTTCGTCCATTATTTCTCCTTCTTGGTGTCTTTTTCTATATTATAGAACAAATGTTCGTGTTTGTCAAGAGGGTTTTGAAAGAATTATTATTTTTTTATATTTTTTTGCTATCAGCCATTTTTGTTGTTGTGATGTTCGGTCATTTTAAAGATTTGGGTGTTTAACGATGATGGATTTTTCAAGATTTTAGGATGTGAAGCAGGGAAGGCGTTAAAATCGGTGGAGAGAGCAATAATTTTGGGATCGTTAGAGATGGAAAGTGTTGGTATCCCAAGTGAAATTGCAAGAAGGGACGCGTGGTAGCGGCTTGAGATGACAAATTTTGCATTCCAAAGAGCTTGTGCAGCTTCGGTGGCGGTGTGCGGAGTTATTATTTCTGCGTTTTCGAGTAGATTTTTGATGCTTTGGGCAAATGGGAGGTCTTCTTTTATGTTGAAAATTACAATTTTGGGGGGTGATTGGTAAAAATTTGCGATGGTTGAAAGGGATTTTGCAAGGATTTGGGGATCAATTTTTTCTTTTTCGAGTGAGTTTTTGTGCGGACAGAAGACAAAAAAGGCGTTCGGGGAACAGGGAGGGCGATACAATGTCAACTTTTGGTTGAGTTTTTGAAATTCAACGAGCGCGGGGTCGGGGACGAGGTGGATTTTTCTATTTGGAAGAAGATTTTGGAGAAATTTTTGGGAATTTGTGTCGCGCACGGAGATATAATCGAAGCGATTGATAGTGTGCGCGAGAATGTGACGGAGAATTTTGTAAGGAATTTTTCGCGGAATTATTGGCCCTATTCCGTTTGCAAGCATTATTTTTCGTTTACAGAGCAGGGAGGCAAGATTGATTAGCGCAAGGTAGTAGAGCAGGGAGGCGTCACTTGTCGAATTTTGTAAAATCGAGCCACCTCCGAAAATGAAAAGGTCGGATTTGTACATTTTTTGCGTGTTGACAAGGGGGTTTTTAGTGTTCAAAATTTGGATGTTTGCGCGTGGGGCGCCCCCCTTGATTTTGAGTAAAAGGGCTTCTAAAATCATTTCGTCCCCGAGGTTTTCGTGACCGTAATAGCCGCAGATGGTGATTTTCGTTGGTTTTTTCATTTGTTGCCTCCTGTAAAATTGGGATTTATTGGGGAGAAGATAGTTGAAAAAAGATTTAGGGGGATTTTGAAAAATCCCCCTATACCCCCCAAACTTTTTAATCGTGGGT
>JAZQUS010000031.1:0-12084 GCA_045631445.1 Eubacteriales bacterium | reverse complement strand
GAACTAATGATTTTTCTCGTCACCTCAAAAAATCCAATTTGCCTATTGCAAAGTGTAGCCATTTTGCTAACAAAACGGCTATGTGCAGTGTAGCAAGGCGCAGTTTCTCTGTTTTCTCGAAAACGGAGAAACATTTGTGACGAGCGCGAAGAAGTGAGTCACGCGCGTTGCGCGAAATTTATTTGCCCTAATACGATTAAAAGTTTTGCGGAGCTTTTTTAAAAGCGACCTTTTTTATCTTTGTAACTGTTCGATAAATGCCAATTTATCAATCGATATGAACTCTTTCGGTTCGCATCGTTGCAAATGCCTCTTCAACAAGCTCATCGAAGGAGAGTTTGTTTTCTTCGGCAATTACCTTATCAAGTTCGGGCTTGGTTTTAGGGTGCTTAGGAGTGAAAACCGTGCAACAATCCTCGTAGGGAAGAATAGATGTTTCAAACGTGCCAATTTTTCTTGAAATTTGAACAATTTCTTCCTTATCCATACCAATACAGGGGCGGAAAACGGGGATATTGGCAACCGCATCAGTAACGCCGATAGCTTGCATTGTCTGACTTGCAACCTGACCAACACTTTCACCTGTGATAAGCGCACCACAGTCATATTTTTCTGCTACTTTGTTGGAAAGAGCCATCATATATCTGCGAAGGAGTAGTGTGAAATAGTCCTCATCGCAATGCTTAACCAGTTCTTCTTGAATGTGAGTGAGTGAAATTATATGTACATAAATATCACCCGAATAGTCGGAAACAATCTTTGCGAGGTCGAGCACCTTTTGAAGGGCTCTTTCACTCGTGTAAGGGAAGGATTCAAAGTGAACCGCCTCAAGCTTTACGCCGCGTTTTGCCATCATATATCCCGCAACAGGGGAGTCAATGCCACCGGAAAGGAGCAAAAGTCCTTTTCCGTTTGTGCCAACAGGCATACCGCCTGCGCCCTTGTGGTGTCCTGCGTAAATATATGCCGCGCGTTCGCGAACCTCAACCTTAACAATAATCTCGGGATTTCTAACGTCAACCTTAACTCTCGGATTAACAGAGAGCAAAACGCCACCAATTTCACGAGAAAGGTCCATAGAATCAAGGGGGAAGCGCTTATCACTTCTCTTCGCTTCAACCTTAAAGGTTCTGTAATTTCTTATTTCGGGAGCAATAAATTCGCGAGCTGCCTCCGAAATTGCCTCAAGTGACTTATCGCAAACATAAGCGCGCGCGATTGCCACAATTCCAAACACCTTTTGTGCTTCACAAAGCATCGCATCCATATCGCAAAAATCGTCCTGCGGTTCAATGTAAACTGTGCTTTGTGCACGCAAAACCTCAAAATTGCCGCATTTCTTTGCTCTTTTGCGCAATTCCTTGCAAAGCATATCCTCAAAATACGAACGGTTTGCACCCTTGAGCACAATTTCACCGTATTTACAAAGTAAAACTTCCTTCATTATATATTCCTTCCTTAAACTACACCCTGTGCCTTCATTGCTTCAGCAACTTTTAAGAATCCCGCAATGTTTGCGCCTGCAACAAGATTTTTGTCCATTCCGTATTCCTTTGCTGCAGAGGAGCAGTTTTTGTAAATATTTATCATAATTTGATGCAATTTTGCATCTACTTCTTCAAAAGTCCATGAGTATCTCATTGAGTTTTGGCTCATTTCGAGAGCACTCGTTGCCACACCGCCCGCATTTGCAGCTTTTGCGGGAGCAAAAAGCACTCCGTTTGCTTGGAAATGCGCCACCGCATCGGGCGTACAAGGCATATTTGCACCTTCGGCAACCGCAAAGCAACCGTTTTTAATCAAGGCGATAGCACCGTCAACGTCGAGCTCGTTTTGAGTTGCGCAGGGAAGCGCGATGTCGCAAGGGACTGTCCAAATATTCTTACAACCAACACGGTAGAACGCACTGTCGCGTTCTGCGGCATATTCGCTAATTCTTTCGCGCTTAACTTCTTTAATTTCTTTTATGAGAGCAAGATCGATGCCATCTTCATCGTAAACATATCCGTTCGAATCACTCATAGCAACAACCGTTGCACCAAGCTCCATTGCCTTTTGGGCGGCATAAATTGCCACGTTTCCTGAACCGGAAATTACAACACGTGCGTTCTTAAATGATTTTCCGTTGTCGCGAAGCATTTCGTCGGTAAAATAGCAAAGACCAAAGCCCGTTGCCTCTTTTCTTGCAAGAGAGCCGCCGTATGTAAGACCCTTTCCTGTAAGAACCCCTGTGTATTCATCGCGAAGACGCTTGTATTGACCAAACATATATCCGATTTCACGCGCACCAACGCCAATATCACCTGCAGGAACGTCGGTGTCCGCACCTATGTATTTTGAAAGCTCGGTCATAAAGCTTTGGCAGAAGTGCATAATCTCGTTATCGCTTTTTCCTTTAGGATCAAAATCAGAGCCACCCTTACCGCCACCGATGGGAAGACCTGTAAGTGAGTTTTTGAATGTCTGCTCAAAGCCCAAAAACTTAATAATACTTTCGTTCACAGAGGGATGAAAACGAATTCCACCCTTGTATGGTCCGATTGCACTATTGAATTGCACTCTATAACCGCGGTTAACGTGTACCTTTCCGCTGTCATCAACCCACGGAACGCGGAATTTAATGATTCTTTCGGGTTCAACAATCATATCGAGCACGCCACACTTAATATATTCGGGATGCTTTTCAACCACGGGCTCAAGAGATTCTAAAACCTCATAAACCGCCTGATGGAACTCAACCTCCCCGGCATTTCGCGTTTTCACATCATCTATTAATTTTAATAAGTATTCGTTAGTTATTGTCATAAACACCCTCCTTATAAGTTAGTGTGTTATTATATTCATAAACATAGATAATTTATTATATCAAAGTATGATTTTTTTGTCAAGACGGATATGATTAAAAGCCTAAAAAACAAGCAAGCACAAGGCATTAATAAATAGTTGCCTTGTGCTTTTTGCATTGTTATTATTTTTTTGAAGCAAATATAATAAATTAGTCAACGTAATAATTGGGGAACAATTTTTCCCAAACCTTGCGACAACCATAGGTGTCGGCAATTGAGGAATGCGCAACGCCTTCCCACTCGATATCAAAGCAAGCCATTGCATCTGTGAGCGATGCGTGAACAAGCTCGGGGTGATTTTCGTGCATATATCTTACGTATTCGAATGCACAGCAACGGATTTTTTGCTTAAGAGCCATTCTTTCTGCATCTGTTTCATATATGTATTTGATGTGAGAATAGTCAGTGGAAACACCGTATGCGATAATATTCTCTGCTTTTGCAAAAATCTCCTTAATTTCGGGAATAAGCTCCTCGAGTGTGGGGGAATCCTGCACCATTTCGGGAGTGATTCCGTGAATTTTCTCTGTCTTTTTCCACTTTGATGTGTGAGTGGGCTTAACAAATGTGTCCATTATCAATTTTCCTGTACCGTCAACAACGGAAATTGAAATGATTTCATCTCTGTCATAAAATCCTGTCAACTCAAGGTCGAAGAAAATAACGTTTTCACGCTTCATGTTGAAGCTTTGAGCACGGTAAGCATTACCGATTTCGCGACGTTTTTCAAGGTCCTTTTTGTAACATTCCTCGCAGAGCTTTTTCTTATAGCGCACGTGCTTGCCACACTGAACGCACATAAGAGGTTGACGGATGCAGGTTTTTTTATCATAGAAATAAACCTTTGTTCCGTCTTTTTTGAGTGAAAAGGCAACCGGCTCTTCAACTGCTTCAAAATGGATTTGAAGGAGTCTTTCCTTGGTGAAAAATCCATAGGATGAGGCACGGCGCGTGCTCATTCTCTCGATAATTGTGCCTGAGGGGAGCATTTCAACCTGTTCCTTTGAATAGGTGAAGTGCCAATCGTCAACCTCGGCTTCTTCAACTGTGTCGGGGCTAAAATAGAAAATAACGCTCTCGTCGGGATTTTCCCTGAACGCGCAAGGGAGAGCTGTTGATTTCAAATGAAATCTTTTAAGATCTGCGCGCGTAAGATACTGCTTGGCTCTCGCGGCTTCCTCGGTAATCGCGGAAATTACAATGCCGGGGCGTAATTGCAATGTTGTTCTCAAAATTTTTTCTCCATATATATAAATATTAATAAAAATCACAAACTAAAATTCAGTATATCATATTTTTTTCTTTTTTTCAATAGGATTGAGAAAAATATTTTAAATATTCAATTTTGAGATAAACAAGGCGCGGGATTTTTATAATCCTGCGCCTTCAGACTGTCGAAAAAGCTGCTCTACCGCAAGTGTGAAAATACAAAAGATAAAAAGCACTAAATTAAAAATACAAAATGTACAAAAAATAAGCACAAGGCAAACATCGAGAATGCCTTGTGCTTACTTGCTTTTTCCGTTCTTACACTCTGCCGTACCTTTGTACGTCGACGATTAGGCAAGAGAGAACAATATAAACTTGCTCTAAATCCCGACTTTTTTGCCCTTTGAACGTTTGCCACTTTTGTAAAGTAAAATATTGCAAGGATTTTTGGCGCACTAATGCGAAAAATATACCTCTTAAAAACAAGTTGATATTATTCTCTCTTGCCTATGAACGAAAAATATAGCTACCTTTTTCGAAGTCTTTCAGTGTGTCGAAAGTTTTTCTACACACTGAAAGAGGCAGGAAATCCTGCCCCTTTAAAATTATTTGATTAAGCAATATTTTGCGGCTGCTGCCTGTATCTTTTTAACACCACTTGATGAAGTTCCTTGAACATTCGTACCTGTGGGCATTTCTTCGCCAAATATTGAATAATAGATGCAAAGTGCTCTCATCAATCCTTTGGGCTTGTCTGTTGTTGGCTTGAAGCCGTCGTCGTAAGAGCTTCCGTAATAGATACCCTTGCATCCAAGCTCTGCAGACCAAGATTCAATAGTGGTTCTATAGAAATCGGATATTTCCTTTGCTGTTGCGGTGAGGGAGTCACCTGTCTTATCATAAGCAACAGAACCTGTGGTAAATACGTCGGGATTTGCTGAGCCGTTCAAGGTGAAGATGTAAATGTTACTTGTGTTTTCAGTCAACATAGGATAAATGCTTCTCAATGCATTGAGTTCGGATTCAACAACGGTTGATCCGGGAGTACATCTACGGCTAAACTGAATGATGATGGCATCCCATCTTCTTTCGGCAAGAGCTTCACGGAACTGAAGATATACGTCATTGTCCGAAGAAATCTCGTCGTGGTTAGCAAGTCTGTTGATAACACCAACACCATCGTTAACGTACTTAAGGTAGAGTTCCTTGCCCTGCCCAAGTGAGATCATACTTGAAAGAGAGGGGAAGATATATTCGTCATTGATGAGGTTTGAGCCAACAAACAATATATCATACGTTTCGTATTCGGGAAGTTCGGGCTCGTCGGGAATGATTTCGAGAGCATCGATTGCGTTCTTTATAGCTTCGGTTGCTGCATCAACGTCTGCCTGAGCGCTTTCAGCGGTCAAGCCGTTAGCGGCATTTATTGCGTTTTGAAGTGCTTCCCACGTTTCTGCAACGTATTCTTCTCCATTAAGCTCATTTGCAGAAGCTATGATTGCGTTAAGTTCTGTAAGGTCTGCTTTTTCTATAAGATTTGCAATGGCATTATTAAGTGCTACGGTTGCGTTTGCAACTTCTTCCATAGCAGAGCTTTCGTCGATCAATCTTGCGTTAGCAAGAGCATTTTCAAGCTCCGTCCAAGAAGCAACTGTGTACAAGCCTTGCTCTTTGCTCTGTGCAAGAGCGATAGCTTCGTTGAGTGCGGTGAGGTCCGCTTTTACTACCAAAAGCTCTATTGCTTGGTTCAATTTGTATGCCACAAGATTTACTTCTTCTTGAGTTGCGTTTGCATCCAACTCTTCTGCTTTCTCAAGCATAGCTTTAAGTTCTGCAAAGGAAGCAACGGTATAATTTGCCTCTACCTTTGATTTTGCATCTGCGATAGCTGTATTGAGCGCTGTGAAATCCGCTCTTTCAACAAGCTCGGAGATCGTTTTGTTAAGAGCTTCTGTTGCAAGGTCTACTTCGCTTTGATCTGCCTCGTCATTGAGAAGCTTTGCTTTTTCAAGTGCATCCTTGAATGCTACAAGACTGTTGGGGGTATATCTGCTCTCATCGATCTGCTCCGCTCTTGCAATAGCTTCAATAAGGGAGGTCATATCTGTGGGAATTATGCCGAGCAATACTTGGGCGGCTGCTTTAACCATAATCTTTGCTCTTGCTTCGGTGAGTGTGCCAATGCTCACACCATCCGGAATAACCTCTTCAAATAAAGCATTATAATAGCAGCAGGCTCTCATATAGCCTCTTTCGGCATCGTTTTCGGGGGAGGCAATTAATCTTGTCTTACCCTGATCGATAATCTTGCATCCGAGTTCTTCTGCCCAAGCACTTGCAAGGGAAGAATAATATTCGGTCATTTCTTCGACAGTCTTTGTTTCCTTGAGGTCGGTTTTTTGATATTCAATATTTCCTGAAGCTGTGGAGAACACGGTTGCGGAATCTCCACCAATCAAGGTAATGAGGTAAATGTTGGAGCAATTTTGAGAAATATCTCCGTATATAGCTTTAAGAGCTTCAAGCTCACTTGCTACGACATCGGTACCTGTGGGGGTTATTCTGCGGCTTATCTGAATAATTACCGCATCCCATTTTCTTTCTTTCAATGCTTGGGCATATGAGGGATAGAATTCATCGGAACTGTCTTTTTGAGCCAATTTATTGAGTACACCAACACTATCGGTTACGTATTGGAGGTGGAGCTCCTTGCCCTGACCTATAGAAATCATATTACCGAGAGGGGTTACTGCGTCGCAGTTATCAAGAAGCTTTGAGCCGATGATCAATACGTCATAGGTATCATATTCGGGAACGGGAGTGGGTTCAACCTCGATTTCGGGCAAGCAGTGTTTTTCAACTGTGGCTTCGATTTTTGAGGCAACTGTTTCGTCAAGACCGTTTGTGTTTATGCCATCGGGAACGCTCTCTTCGAATATAGCGGTATACAATGAGCAAGCGCGCAAATATCCCTTTGCGGCATCTGTTGCGGGAGAAGCTTCTGTCCAAGCATTACCCTGAAGGATAACCTTGCAACCTACTTCCTCTGCCCAACTCTTTGCAATAGAGGTATAGTATGCGTTCATTACGGAAGCGGATGCATTTTCTTTTCTATCTGTTTTTGAATAGTTAAGTGGATCTGATTCGGTAGTGAAAATTGATGGATTTGACTGACCGTTAAACGTATAAAGGTATATATTATCCGTGTTTTCGCTAATGATCGGATAAATTGCTTTGAGAGCTGCAAGCTCGCTTGCCTCAACGTCGGTAGCGGAAGGTGTGCATCTGCGACTTACCTGAAGGATTACCGCATCATACTTTGTTCTTGCCAATGCGTCGCGCATACCGAAATCCGCGCTTTCACTTGCTAATTTACTGAATACGCCGGTTGTGTTTGTGACGTAAGTGAGGTTGAGGCCGAGCTCCTTACCTGCTAATATCATACTTTCAAGAGAGGTTGTGATATCATAACTGTCGATAAGGTCCGATCCGATAAAGAGAATATCGTAAACTGTGGGATCGTCGACCTGAACTATTTCCTCGGGCTTTTCCTCAAGGTCGGGAACTACCTTATCAAGAACTGTTGCCTTTGCCATTCTCTGCATTTCAAAATACAAAGTGGTTCCGCCTGTAAATCCGATGTTTTCAGGGGATTCATTGTAGATTGTTGCATATACGCAAGCAGCTGCAAGATATGAGCCCTCAAGAGAGGGGTGACGTCTGTCGGGGTCGTAGAGATTTATTGATGGATAGGTAACCATTGAGTTTTCGAAGGCATAACCTGCATCAATAACACCAACGCCTCCAAGGGCTTCTGAAAATTCGGTGTTTACCTTTTTAAGAAATTCAACGTGCATTTTTCTTGTGTAATCGTAATGCACGGTACCCTTGATCATTGCAGTGGGGTTGGAAGCATTATATTCGGTAAGTGTTCCGTCGTTGTTACCCCAAACGCAGTAAAGAAGTATTTTAGCACCTGCATCGGCAGCCATTTTTTGTAATACCTTTGCAGAAGCAAGCTCTGCTTCGTACGTGGTGTTTTCATATGGAGTGATACGACGAGAGGGTTCGATGATTACGTAGTCCCAACGTTCGTTTTGCAATTTTGGATAAGCTTGTGAACCAACGTCGGTAAAGCTGTGAGCAAAGTCGGAGATCGTTGCGGAACCTCTTGTGATCGAGTCAACGTAAACTTTTTTGCCTGCCGCTTTTGCAAGATTTTCGAAAAGAGAGGGCATATCGTTGAAGAACATTAAACTGTTACCGAGGAACAAAATTCTCAATTCGTCATCGTAAACGGGAGGATTGTGTCCGGGAACGTCGGGAATCACGGGTTCATCCGGTTTTGTGGGGTCATCCGTAGGTGGTTCGTTTGGACGAACCATAGGGTCGTCCTCCGTTGTTGTGCCAGTAGTAGATTGGATTGGAGGTGTTACAAAGCACGCCGTTAAACCCAAGCAGCACAGTAAACAAAGTGCCGCGAAAATGATAATTGATTTTTTCATTTTTTCTCCTTCTTTCTATAGTTTATTTGATTAAGATATAATGTAATTATCTTTAAGCGTATAATAACACAAAAAGACTAATTGGTCAATATTAAATCAAAAAATAATAAAAAATAATAAATTTTGTGCATAATAACCAAGATTGGCGTGTTTGAAGATGGATTGGAAGCTGTTGATTGAGCAAATTCGTTGTTTTATTGGCATTTTTATAGGGAATGAGAACCCCTTTTACACAATTTTTTTAAAAAACTCTTGACAAAATGAAAAAATCTGCTATAATGTCATATGATGCGGACGTATGCGTCCGTCTCTCTGTCGCGCAAAAATCTATTAATGTGCGCGAACTTAAAGTCCATAGGGAGGTGTAAAATATGGAAAAGGTAATCAATACTTATGAAAACCTGTTCATCGTTAGTCTTGCAAACGGCGAAGACGCTGCTAAAGAGACCGTGAACAAATTCACAACATTGATAGCTAACAACGCTGAAATCGTTGAGGTTGCTGATTGGGGTAAACGCCGTCTTGCATACCTTATCAATGACGAAGCAGAGGGTTACTACACTGTTGTAACTTTCAAAACAGCTTCTGATTTCCCCGCTGAGCTTGACCGTTTGTTCAACATCGACGAAAACGTTATGAGAGCAATGACAATTAAGCTTGACGTTAAGGCAATCGAAAAGAACAACGCTGCTAAAAAGGCTCCTGTTGTTGAAGCTGCTGAAGTAGCTGAAGTTGCTGAAGTAGTAGCTGACGCTGAATAATTTGTTCAAGGAGGTAAGCTAAGATGTCAAATCTCAACTTAAACAAGGTCGTACTTTGTGGCCGTCTTACAGCAGATCCGGAACTTAAGCAGACTCAAAATGGCATTGCAGTTGTTTCCTTCTCACTTGCAGTAAATCGTAGATTTACAAGAGGTGCTGACGGACAGAACAATTCTCAGGCAGATTTCATTAACTGTGTTGCTTGGAGACAGACCGCTGAATTTATCTCAAGATATTTCAAAAAGGGTTCTTCTCTTTGTGTAACAGGTTCTATTCAAACAAGAACTTGGACAGATAACACAGGCGCTAAGCGCTATGCCACTGACGTTGTTGTTGACGAAGCAATGTTCGTTGATTCCCGCGCTGATAGCGCAGGTTCTGCAAACTATGTTCCCGATGCTTACGGTTCTCCTTCATTCTCTTCAGAAGTTCCTAACTTCGAAGAAGTAAAAACAGACGACGATTTGCCGTTCTAACGAAAAATAATACAGGAGGATTCATAAAATGGAAAGAACAGAAAACGTTTCTCGTCCGGTTCGTTATAACAACCGTAGAAGAAAAAAGGTTTGTATCTTCTGTGAAGATAAAATCGCTTATATCGATTATAAGGATGCAGGCAAGCTTAGAAAGTTCATCAGTGAACGCGGCAAAATTCTTCCTAGAAGAATTAGCGGCACTTGCGCTATGCACCAGAGAAAGCTCACAACAGCGATCAAACGCGCTCGTCAGGTAGCTCTTCTTCCTTACATCGCTGACTAATTTTAGTTAATATTTAATAAAAGGACACGCAAGCTTGCGTGTCCTTTTTGTTGCTTAGAGGATAAATTAATTTTTAAAAAAGGGGAGACCCCGAATGGAAGCCCCCGCCGTTTTCAATTTTGCAAAAGCATTGAGATTGATGCTTTTACATAAGATAATTATGCTTTTTCAATAAGCTCCAAGAAAGCCATTGAAAGCTTTGCTTTATGCATTTTGGGTGCAAAGGCAATAATGTCCTCAAAGCCTTTTTTGGCTTCGTCGAGTCTGCCGAGCTTATAAAGGGACACTGCACGGTAAAATCCAACATTTATTTTAGTGAGCTTGTGGTTTTGCTTTTGAGGATTGATTTCCCTTAAATCAATATCGCAAACGTCTACTACGTATTCAAAATCGTCATCTGCGAATGCATCAAACTTTTCGAATACTGTAAAATTATTGAGAAGAGGAACATATTTGGGATTTTCCTTTTTTAAATTTTCGTATTTTTGGAAAATTGCTGCCAATTTATCGTATTCTCCACGCTCAAAATAAACGTAACCCTCACGGTAGAGGCTATTGCATTTATCAAGAGGGTTTATTGATTTGCCTTCAACCCTTGAGAGATCGTGCAAAATTTCATCGTGCTTGCCTGCGGACATCAAATAAAGCATTTTTGCGTGGCTTGACTTTTTTAGAACGCCACAATTCAAGATTTCATTGAATTTTTCTGGGTCGAGCTCCTCGTAGATTACACTCTCGAGCATTTTCTCACGCAATTTTTCGAAAGGCATGCGCAGGCTTACTCCAAGAACTACCACACCCGCGATTCCGAAAAGGAGGTTTCTTGTCATTACGACCGTAAGAATCGCGAGCGCGGCAACGTATGCAAGTATAATGAGAGAGAATATGATTCTGTATTCTCTAACAATTTGTTTAGCTGATTTGTTATTCATTTTAAGTACCTCTATGTATCTTCCTTTAAAAATTCATTAATCCAATCACCAAGAACCTCGAGTGGCTCCTGATATAGCGAGTAAATCAAAAATTTTCCCTCACGGTTTGATGCAATAAGCTCGGCGTCCTTTAAAACCGAAAGGTGACGCGATATGGCGGGCGCGGAAATATCAAATCTCTCTGCAATTTCACCTGCGGTTTTGTCGCCCCTCTTTAGCATTTTCAAAATCTCTCGGCGGGTTGGATCGGAAAGTGCCAAAAGCGTTTGTTGTATCATTTTTTACCTCTTAAACTATAACACTAAATCTTCAAAAAATCCTTAAAAACCAAGAATGCTTTTTGCAGATGCGCGAAAATTCAGCAGTACATTTAACCTTTAACTTAATTGTTAAATGTATTGTACCATAAAACAAAATATTTGTCAATCGGTTTTGAGATTTTTTTTGCTTTTGTGGATATAAATTGGGATTTAGCGGTGAGTTAGTAAAGTAAAGTTGTGGGGCTTTTTTAAAAAACCGCCCCGCGCCCCGAAAAACTTTTAAAAGTTATGGTTGCGTAGCCGTGAAGTTATCAAAAACTCCACCAAACTCCGCGCAAATCGTGCGCCTTCACTTCTGACGCGCTTGGCGCAAATGTTTTTATTGCACAAGTGCAATAAAACCACGCTTTGCTACTCTGCATATAGCCATTTAGGTAGCAATGCGGCTACGTTTTGCAATAGCAAATTGGATTTTTCGAGGTGAGGAGAAAAATCATTGGTGTCAACTTGTTGACACAATTTGCGCGGCTTTAATCAATAACCACATTTAAAAAGTTTTTGGTTCTTTTTTCAAAAAGAACAATATTTTTTGCTTTAACTAACTCCCCTATAAATCAAAATTTGAAATTCAAACAATTTTAACAAACAACTTAAATATTTCCATTGATTTTTAAATTATTTTGTAGTATAATTAAATTGGAGTATAATTGTTATAAATAATATATACTGTTTTAATGGAGGGTGGTGCTATTATGCGTGGGGTTGAATCTGCAAAGGCAAAAACAATACTTTATAAATGCGCATTATACAGC
>JAZQUS010000030.1:0-20732 GCA_045631445.1 Eubacteriales bacterium | reverse complement strand
TTTCTTTATGTTAACAAACGATGTTAAGCGGAGAAAGACGATTATTTGTTAAAACTTTGCTCTCCTCATCCACCACGCAAAGCGCGGTCCCCCTTCTCCGCTGGAGAAGGCTAACGGAGCGATAAATCAAAATTTGAAATAAAAAATCTATTTGGAGAAGGATATGGAAAATCAAGAAATTTTAAAGGAAGAAATAAAAACAAAGAAAAAATCGGCAAGAGAAAAAATAAGCAAAAAGGATTTGGCTATAGAGGTTGGGCGGGCGTTCATCTTTTTTGTTTTCGGGCTTTTACTCGGCACTCGCGAAATGGTTTTTGGAAGCATTCCTCTTGCTTATGCTCTGCTTTCGTCGAGTATTAGGCAAACGCCTTTTGTGTTTTTAGGAATTTTGACAAGTGCGTTTGATGGGGGAAATTTTTCCGTTGTTAAAATTGTTGGCGCGTGCGCGGTAATCACCGTACGAATAGTTGCTCGACTCTACCTTGACAAAGGAGAAAATTTTCACAAAAACAGTTCGTCAATTTCCCCCATAGCACAGCTTTTTTCGGAGCACACATATCTACGCGTATTAAGTAGTGCACTCGGCGTTTTCTTCGTTGGAATTTGGAAAATAATTGAGGGAGGATTTCGTTTTTACGATCTTTTTGGCGCGATTTTTTATCTGCTTTTTACCCCCACGGCAACTTGGCTTTTTTGCCATTATTTCAATATAAACGAGCAAAAAATCCGTGAGCAGAGTGCGTTTTCAATCACCCCAAAAAGTGAGCGCTTATATGACATATCCTCTGCTATGCTCGTTTGCGCTTTTTTGTTTTCTCTTGACAAAATCACCTTGCTTGGAATGTCTGCACCAATATTTTTTGCAGTGCTTTTCACACTTTACGCAACAAAAAGGGGCATCCTTTATGGCATTGTTGCAGGACTTTTATTCGGCTTGTCCATCTCGCCAACGCACGCGCCGACCTTTGCATTCTGCGCCATCGCGTATGCCTCGATTTACAAGCTCTCACTTTTTGGCGCGGGGATTGCCTCCTGCATTGCGGGGCTTATATGGTGCATCTATATTAGCGGAATTTCCTCTCTTGCTTCGGATTTTCCTGCGCTTCTTTCTTCGTCAATGCTATTTTGTACGGCGGAACGAATCAATATTTTTGATGACATTGAGCGCGTTTTAGCTCCACAAAACGAAAAAGAGGGGTTTTACTGTATTAATTCTATGATTGCTGAACAAAAAAATTCCTCAAAAGATGAAAAATTACGTTCGATTTCCGATTCTTTTTCGAATTTATCAGAGATATTTTACAATTTATCATCAAAATTAAAGCGTCCGACGATGCTTGACCTTCGTTCGATTTGTGAGGATAGCTTTGAAAAAGTGTGCGAAAATTGTGAGAATCGCGACCTTTGTTACGGTGCGGAATACGGAGCAACTCTTGATGCGATGAAAAAAATTACCGTTCAACTTCACTCGTTTGGCGTTGTTGAAGAGAAAAAACTACCCGAAAGCTTTAAGAAACGGTGTCCGAACATAAAGATTTTATCAAATGACATAAACAAAAGCTGCTCGATTGCGACTAAAAAGGCATTTCAAAACGAAAAAACAGAGATTTTTGCGCTCGATTACGATGCAATATCGAAAATTTTGAATGATGCCATTAGTGAGAATGAGGATGATTTCAAAATCGACGTTTCAATGAGTAAAAGAGTGTCGCAGGTCATTGAGGAGGAGGGATACGGAAGTCACAACGTGAGTGTTTTCGGCAAAAGAAAACTAAGAATTTTGGCGCGTGGGCTTGATTTGAGTGATCAAGCCACCGATATTAGTACCCTCAAGAAACGGATTGAGGACGAAGCAGGGGTTAATCTTTCAAACCCTACTTTTGAGCTATCCTATGGCTCTGTGAATATGCAAGCTGAGGCAAAACGCGCTTATTCTGTTGATGCCGCTTTTTCAAATTTATCAAGTGAGGGTGAGAACGTTTGCGGTGACACGGTGAGTATTTTTGAAAACAAAAACGATTATTTTTACGCGCTTATAAGTGACGGAATGGGTACGGGCAAAAATGCCGCCCTGACGAGTGAAATTTGCAACGTTTTTCTTCGCAATATGCTGAATGCGGGCAACAAAATGGAAACGTCACTTCGTATGCTCAATAGTGTTTTGCGTTCGAAGGGGTCAAAAAGTGAGACGGAGTGCTCAGCAACGGTCGATTTGCTTCAGTTTGATCTGTATTCGGGTGATTTAACGCTCGTAAAAAGCGGTGCTGCGCCCACTTTTGTTGTGAGGCGCGGTAATGTATTCAAGCTCGCATCTCCAAGCTTTCCAATAGGAATTTTGAGGGCGCTGGATGCAAAGCAACTCAATATTCAATGCGAGGACGGGGACGTGATCGTTATGGTGAGTGACGGTGCTACGCGTGGCGGTGACGATTGCTCATATCTCAATTCCCTGCTCCGCGAACATAATATTGCCGACGAAGCACCCTCGAAAATTGCCGACAAAATTATCCGACGCGCTAAATCCGAAATTGATGCACCAAACGACGATATTTCCGTCGTTGTGGTGAAGGTGAAAAAGGAGATTTGTAATTGGTGAACATACAAAACATCCCCCAAACACGCGTTTGGGGGATAAATTTATGTGTTCTATTCGGTTTTTTCTTCTAATTTCGTTTTGCTTTTCATAATTGGAATGTTTTCGCCGGGAGCAAGTATTTTAGCAAATCCGCATAAGGTGCATTTTACCTTTCCAATATTTATCATATTTGCCTCCATAAAATTTAGAAAATAACCTTGTGAAGTTAATAACACTATACTACTGATAAAGTTATCGTATCATTATCCTTATTATAGTTAATTCCTATTGAACATATAATTTCAGGTTCTTCGTTTCTTAAAACATCGGTTCCGTATACATAAAAACAAATCATTCCTCTTTCTTTAGTAAAAAGCTCTTTAGGAATTGTAAGCTCTTCCGAGTGATTAAAAAATCTTTTAGATCCTTTTCCTATCCAAGTTATATATTTTTCGGAAACCAAATTTTCTTCAACTCGTTTCACAAGAACATGTGTTTCTTCATCATTAACAAAATAAAGTTCAAATGTAGGATAATTAAATCTATCTCTTTTTTCTTTTTCTATATCAGACTCAAAACCACCTCCGTAATAAAAAGTTAATGTTACATCATCAATTTCAAATTCAAATTTATCACTTTTATAAGCACAAACAAATACCGGAGCTATATCTATTTCTCCTCCCTCAAAACCATCTTCCAAGCCATTACTTCCACACGAAGCAAGTATCAAAGTGCTCGTCAACAACAGAATTACAAGCATCAACCTCGCAACGAGCTTGGTTTTGTTAAGCTTAAGATTTGTGTTTTTCATCTCTTACACCTCCGTATTAATAATCACAATATTATCCATCAAAAGCTTACAAATCTCGTCAAGCTTTTCTTGTGTCAGCTCGGTTTCAGATGCAATTTGAACTTCAATTTCATTCACACCATTTACCTGAATGTTATACACATACATATAATCGTAATATTTATCGTAACACAAACTTTCACGATTAAAACTTGTCAAGTCAGCAAATTTATCCCTGAAATATTTAATATCATAATACTGTTCTCTTAATTCGTCCGAATCTTTATATAGTTCCTCAATATCTTCCAAACGATAACAAGCTTCAAAGCCTGTTGAAATATCATCGTCTTGGTAAAAATTATAATCATCTTTTGTGCCAAAAAGACAAGTTATTTTATATGTATCGATTGCACCTTCCTTTGAAGAAACATCATTCATATAAAAAATCATTTCACAACCAAAGCCAAATCCTTTTGAATGATCTTTATCGTATAGCTTTTTAGGTACCACACCTTCACCAAACAATTTTTTTCTAAATCTCGATATAGTGCTAAACGTATATTCATAAATTTGAATATTGTCACAATCATCAAAATCAAACGAAACGAATGTATAAACAAATCCATCATTTTTGGAGTTGTATTCTTTAACAAATTCCAAAAGTTCCTCGTGAGATTCAAAAAGTATTATCCTATGCGTACTGAAACTCCATATACACGATGATAGAGAAAGCGAAATGATTATGGCTAATGAAACAACAACCATCCACCTCGCAACGAGCTTGGATTTGTTAAGTTTAAGATTTGTGTTTTTCATAATATAAAACTCCTTTCGTTTTCCTAATTCATTTTATCACATTTTAACGTATCGTGTCAATACGGTTTTGTCGGTGCTAATAGCGGTGAAAGACAAATAGGTTTTTGTTTTGCGCTTTCATAAAAATGCTCCTTTCGATAATATAGATTTCCTTTTCAAAAAGGCAAAATCACTCCATTTTAAAAAGTGTTCTATATATTAATACCTATTTTCTTCGGAAAATTCTTCAACTTTTTTGAGCTTTTTTCAAAAAATGCGAAATGTTTACGGTTTGTTAACAAATTTGAGTCTATCGGAATGTTGTTTTTGATTGGAAAGCTGGCGCACGGAGTGCTCCCCCTACGGAGTTTGCGCGGGCGGTACGTCGATGGCGTTGGTCCTTATGGGTTTGTGCGGTGGGACGGACAGTCGAGGACTCCTGTCCCTACAACCGAAAACATCAACAAATCGAAAATGTGCTAACATCCACATAAATCACAATTCCCCTACACCACTATAGTCAAGATTTTTTTAAAAAAGTGTAATATTTTTCAAAAATAAAATAAAATAAAATAAAATAAAATAAAATAAAATAAAATAAAATAAAATAAAATAAAATAAAATTCAAGCAAAAAAAGGACTCAACCTTGCGGTTAAGTCCTTTTGTTTTTATTATTCTTCGGTTGTTTCGGGAGTTTCGTCGGGGGTTTCTTCTACAGTTTCTTCTGTTTCTGTTTCTACAGCTTCAACATCGTCGGTTTCGATTGTATCGATGGGGTCGGTTTCGTCCGTGGGGGCAACCTCGGGGGCTACCTCGTCCTCGGGCTCTTCCTTTGCCACCTTTGTGAAGTTTACGATGTGCTGACCGTCAGAGAGGCGCATTACGATTACGCCGCGCGCGCTTCTTGAATACGTAGGCACGTCGGAAACGCGGATACGAATCATCTGGCCTTGGTCTGTGATCATCATAATATCGTTATCGTCGTCAACAACGGAGATTCCTGCCAAAAGTCCCGTCTTTTCGTTGAGATTATGGCACACGATACCCATACCGCCTCTATTTTTCATTTCACGGAAGTCACTAAATTCGGTCTTCTTACCAAATCCGTTTTCGGTGATGGTAATAAGCTTCTTTGTTTCGTCAACTACCGCTACGCCGCAAACGTAGTCACCTGCGCGGAGCTTAATTCCACGAACACCTCTTGCAACACGTCCCATTGCGCGAACGTTTCTTTCATCAAAACGAACTGCGGAGCCGTTCTTTGTTGCGATGATAAGACCCGAATTACCCTGCGTTCTCATTACGAACACAAGCTCGTCACCCTCGTCAAGATTGAGCGCCTTCTTACCGCCCTTTCTCTGATATTCGTATTCAGAGAGGAGTGTTTTCTTAACGATACCGTATTTTGTTACCATAATGAGATAGTCGGTTTCGTTAAATTCGGGAACGGAAATCATTGCGGTGATCTTTTCGCCATCCTCAAGCTCAATGATATTAGCCATATATGTTCCCTTTGCGGTTCTTGACGCCTCGGGAATCTGATATGCCTTTCTCATATGAACCTTACCAATATTGGTAAAGAACATCAAATAAGAATGAGAGTGGACACCGATAACCTTTTCGATGAAGTCCTCTTCCTTAGTTGTCATACCGATGATACCCTTACCACCTCTGTTCTGTGCAGAGTATGTATCTGCGGGCTGACGTTTGATATATCCTGCGTGTGTGAGTGTGATTACGCACTCGTGACGCTCGATGAGGTCTTCAAGAAGGATATCGTCCTCTGCGGGAACGATGTCGGTTCTTCTTTCGTCGGAGAATTTTCTCTTGATTTCAAGCATTTCTGTTTTGATAATCTCTTTAACTCTATGTGGGTTAGCAAGAATATCGCGAAGGTCGGCAATGAGTGCTGCAAGACGGGCAAGCTCGTCCTCGATTTTCTGTCTTTCAAGACCTGTAAGACGACCAAGTGTCATTTCAACAATTGCCTGCGCCTGAATTTCGGAAAGACCGTATCTTTCCATCAATCTCTCCTTAGAATCGGGGATTGATTTTGACGTTTTCATCAATTCAACGATTTCGTCGATATTATCGTTTGCAATCTTATAGCCCTCAAGAATATGCTGACGCGCGAGTGCTTTGTCAAGGTCATACTGTGTTCTTCTAACGATTACACTCTCTTGGTGAGCAATGTAAAGGTCAAGAATTTGAGGAAGAGAGAGAGTTTTTGGCTCATTATTAACAAGTGCGAGCATATTTGCCGCAAACGTTTCCTGAAGCTGTGTATATTTATAAAGTTGATTGAGAATTACCTGCGCATTCGCATCGCGGCGGTACTCGATTACAATTCTCATACCTGCTCTACCTGATTCGTCACGAATGTCGGTGATACCGTCAATTCTCTTTTCGTTAACAAGGTTACCGATGCTTTCACAAAGAGTGGACTTATTAACCATATAAGGAATTTCAGTAAAGATAATTCTGCGATTTTCTTCTTCAATTCTTGCTTTAGCACGGACTACGATTCGTCCTCTACCGGTTTTATACGCTTCGATAATACCGTTTACACCGTAAATCGTTGCACCTGTTGGGAAGTCGGGACCCTTGATGTATTCCATCAATTCTTCAACCGTACATTCCGGATTATCCATACGGTAGATTGTACCGTCAATAACCTCACCGAGATTGTGAGTAGGAATATTGGTAGCCATACCAACCGCGATACCTACAGAACCGTTTACAAGCAAGTTAGGAAATCTTGCAGGCAAAACCGTTGGCTCGTCAAGACGGTTGTCGAAGTTCTTTGTCATTACAACAACATTCTTATCAAGGTCGCGCATAAGCTCGTCAGAAATCTTTGAAAGACGTGCTTCGGTATAACGGTAAGCAGCTGCACCGTCACCGTCAACGGAGCCGAAGTTTCCGTGACCTTCAACTAAAGTATATCTATATGAGAAATCCTGCGCCATACGAACCATTGTTCCATATACAGCCGCGTCACCGTGTGGGTGATAACGTCCAAGAACGTTACCAACGGTTGTTGCAGACTTACGGAATGGCTTATCGCTTGTGAGGTGGTCCTCATACATCGCGTAAAGAATTCTTCTCTGTCCGGGCTTCATACCGTCGCGAACGTCGGGAAGCGCACGTGCCGCAATAACTGACATTGAATATTCAATGAAGGAGCGCTCAACCTCTTTTTTCATTTCAACGTCGATAATCTTCTGTTCGGGAAATTCAATTCTCTCGTTATCGTGTTTAATTTCTGCCATTGTGGTTTAACTCTCCTTTCCTTAAATGTCAAGATTTTCGGCAAATTTTGCGTTCTGCTCGATAAATTCACGTCTTGGCTCTACCTTATCACCCATAAGGAGTGAGAACATAGCATCGCAAGCCGCTGCGTCCTCGGTCGTTACCTTGAGGAGCGTTCTTGTTTCGGGATTCATTGTTGTTTCCCAAAGCTGCTCGGCATCCATTTCACCAAGACCTTTGTATCGGTCTGCTTCAACGTTATGTCCGCCAAGCATTTCTATATATTTATCTCTTTCTGCATCAGAGAATGCATAATATTCCTGCTGATTTCTGCCGCCCGTTCTCTTATAAACCTTATAAAGAGGGGGCTGTGCAAGATAGATATGTCCATCATCGATAAGCTGACGCATATGACGGAAGAAGAATGTGAGAAGCAAAATTCTGATATGAGATCCGTCTACGTCGGCATCGGCCATAATTACAATCTTACCGTAACGGAGCTTCGCAATATCAAATTCCTCACCGATACCGCATCCGAGAGCCTGAATGATGGGAATGAGTGACTGATTGGAATAAACCTTGTCAATTCTCGTTTTTTCAACGTTAAGAACCTTACCGCGAAGGGGCAAAATTGCCTGGAATTTTGAGTTTCTTCCCTGCGTTGCAGAACCACCCGCGGAGTCTCCCTCTACAAGATAGAGCTCAGTTACTTCAATTCTTCTTTCTTGACAGTCGCGGAGCTTACCGGGAAGTGTTGAGCCACCGAGAACGCCTTTGCGTCTTGTGAGTTCTCTTGCCTTTCTTGCCGCTTCTCTTGCGCGAGATGCCGCAAGTGCCTTATCAAGAATATTTTTAGCAACGGAAGGATTCTCCTCAAAATATTCGGAGAGCTTCGCGTTTACAATACCTTCAACGAGAGTTCTTACTTCACTATTACCAAGCTTTGCCTTCGTCTGCGACTCGAACTGCGCATCCTCAAGCTTTACGCTAATGATGGCGCAAAGTCCCTCACGAACGTCTTCACCTGAAAGGTTTTTATCGCTATCTTTAAGGATACCCGCTTTACGCGCGTAATCGTTAAGCACCTTTGTAATTGCAGACTTAAAGCCTGTTTCGTGCGTACCGCCCTCAATTGTATGCATATTGTTTGCAAAGGACAAAATAAGCTCGTTATAGCTATCGTTATACTGAAGAGCTACCTCGGCAACGCTTGTTCCCTTTTCACCCTTCATATAGATAACCTCGGGGTGAATAAGCTCGTTATGACGGCTATTATTAAGGTGAGTTACGAAGCTCTTGATACCGCCCTCGTAAACGAATTCGTTTTCAACCTTTTCTTCACCGCGCGCATCGATAAGAGCAATGCGTACTCCTGCATTGAGGAACGCTTGCTCACGCATTCTATTTTCAAGTGTTTGATAAACAAACACGGTTTCTTCAAAGATTTCAGGGTCGGGCTTAAACGTTACCTTTACACCGCTCTTCTTATCGGTGGGCTCTCCAACGCACTTAAACGCACGCGCTACCTTACCTCTTTCAAATCTTTCGGTATATACCTTTCCATCGTAAACGTCCTCAAGCTCAAGCCATTCGGAAAGCGCGTTAACAACGGATGCGCCTACACCGTGAAGACCACCCGCGATTTTATATCCGCCGCCGCCAAATTTACCGCCCGCGTGCAAAATTGTATAAACAACCTCGGGCGTTGGGATTCCCTGCTTTGGATGAATTGCAGATGGGATTCCACGTCCGTTATCCTCTACGGTTACGGAGTTGTCGGGGTTGATTGTTACCGTGATTTTATCACAGTGACCTGCAAGGGCTTCGTCAATAGAGTTGTCCACTATCTCGTAAACAAGATGGTGAAGTCCTCCTATTGAGGTTGTACCAATGTACATACCAGGGCGCTTTCTTACCGCCTCAAGTCCTTCAAGTACCTGTATGTTTTCTTCGGTGTAGCTGTTCTCAACCGTAAGGTCGAGGTTCTTTTCAAGGTTTTCCATTTCTGTTTCCTTTCAAATTGTTGTGTATGTAAGTAAATAAGTTACAAGGTTAAGACCGCTCAAGCCGCCGATCTGTTATTTTTTACAAAATGCCTTCTCCAGCGGAGAAGGGGGACCGCCGAGGCGGTGGATGAGGAGAGCACCATTTAGTTTAAATTAACGGCTCTCTTGTAAAACTAAATTTTGTTTTAAAATAATTTCTTTATCTTAGGACAACTATGTGCAGATGAGAAAGACCATTGTTTTCACAAACCGTGTTCTCCTCATCCACCATCAAAGATGGTCCCCCTTCCCCGCTGGGGAAGGCGAAAAATTTGTTTACGTATTATAAAATTGTCTAAACAACCTACAAACTTTATCTATATCAAAATTAATTAACTCGTCAATTTTATTGCTTTCAAGCTAAAAGAGTATCAATCTCGCAAAGAAGCTTTTTCTTCATCTCATCAAGCTCGCCGCGGCTCGGAATATTATCCTGCGAATACATTTTCTCCATAGGATACCACCAGACAGGCCCCTTGCCCGCGTTTCCGTAACCTTCTATGTCCCCTTCTTTTCGAGGAAAGAGATGAAAATGTAAATGAGTATCACCGTTTCCAAGCAGCTCGTAATTCATCTTTTCAGCGCCAAACGCACGTGAAACCGCCTCTGCCACAAGTGACATTTCCTCAAGATATTTCATTTTGAAGTTGTGATCAAGTTCAAAAAGCTCGCACTTATGCTCCTTGCACAAGAATAATGTATATCCCTTAAAATGCTGATGATCGCCAAGAACAACGTAACCCGTTTCAAGCTCCTTGACAAAATACGAATTTTCGCCATTTTTTATCATTTCGATTCTTTTACAAATAAAGCACATATTCTACCTCACACTTCCCTTACCCATTCTGCCAAAGAGGGATGTGGAGGAGAACTGCGAGAAGCAGACCTTTGTTTCTCCGTTTTCAGCGCGGTAAAGGACAAAGGATTTTGGGATTTCATAAGAGGGAGTTTCCGTTCTTTTTTGCTTATCCGCTTCGGAGAGTAGCTTTCTTGTGATGGGCGAAACGGTTGACGTATCCATATCGAAAATGCCTATAATATCCTTTTCTCTGATGCTTTTACCCGAGCCAACGTTTAAATATATCATAAGACATCTCCTTTCAATCGGATTATATCAAATTTCTCATTTCAGTGCGCGACAGTTTTGTGTCAAAATGGAAGTTAGTTAAAAATAAAAACAAGTCGCTTTTGAAAAAGCATTGCAAAACTTCAAACCCGCGCGTCATCCTCGAGGGAGCCAAAGCGACCGAAGGATCTTGCGCGGACATCTATCAAAATTTCTCACTCAAATCATCCCAATCGGGATTCGCTTCTTCTATAAGTGCTATCTTTTTCATCCTTAAAAGTCCTTTGATTTGCTTTTCTCTTGCGATAGCTTCCTGAGGATGATTATATTCTTCGTAGTACACAAGCTTATGCGTTCTGTATTTTCGAGAAAACCCATCGTTAATATCTGATTTGTGTTCATACGTTCTGCGAAACAAATTTCCCGTCATACCCGTATATAACACTTTGTTTGTAAAATTAGTTAAAATGTAAACGTAATACATAATCTTTAGTTTTATCTCCGCGCAAGATCCTTCACTTCGCTTACGCTTCGTTCGAGGATGACGCGCGGGTTTGGAGTTTTTGAATCAATTATTTAAAACTTTCTTTTTTGCGCGATAAATAATGAAATGAATGAAATAAATATATAAAATAATAGTTATAGTAAATAATAGGGGGTGTGGAAAATGTGGAAAAGTAGGTTTAAGTATTGATTTTATTGACTTTTTTGAGAATTTTTGCTTGTGGGAAAGCTGTGTGATTTTTTAGGACAAAATGTGGACAAGTTGGGCAACTTTTTCGCACAACGACAGATTTTTGTCAAAATGATAAAAATTTTCGGTTTTTGTGAAATTTTGTCAAAAAAGCACTTTTCCACAAAATCCTGTGGAAAAAGAAACTTTATTGGAGTTTTCCCGTAGAGTGACAAAAATTGGTCAGTAAAATTTTGATTTTGAATTGTCAAAACAAAGTTTTCAACAACCCCAAAAAGCTAATAAAATCAATGCTTTGCGCATATTTGGAGCGCAGTTGTCCACCGTGGTTTCCACATGTTTTGAACATTGTGGGAAAACTGTGGATAAATGGAATGAGTTTCCACAATTTCATAATTTATTAACAATTTAGCGACACGTTTGTGTCGGTGAAAGGTTAGTTGAGTAAAAATTTTCGCTTTTTGAAAAAAGCTTGGCAAAAACTTTTATGTAGCTTTGCGGCAAAAATTCGCGCAAATCGTATTGTTTGATTTCAATCAAACAATACATAACGATTTTGCTCATATATTCGCAAAATCTGTGATTTGCTAATAAGTGCGTAGCCGCGGGGGTATCAAAATAGCATTGTATGAAAAAATATCAAACATATCAACGCGGGTCGTCGGGGACGTCGACCCCTACAAATTGATGCGTAGTCATACCACTCTCAAACGGATACGGTTTAACAAAGTAAATTTTAGAAAAGCACTAATAGTGGTTTTCGTAGTTTTGAAAGTTCGGCTCATACGTCGCGCTTGCGTGTAAGTGTGTGACGAAGTTTCAAAACCGATAATTTGTTCAAAAACAAATTATCGAAAATTTATGCGGAGTCAGCACATACCAAACGATTAAAAGTTTTGGGGTTATAGGGGTATTTTTCAAAATACCCCTAAATCTTAACTCAACTAACTACATACTTCCCTTTAGCAACCTCAATTCTGCGATAGGGTACGGAGAGGTCCATATCGTTTTCGCAGGAGGTGATAATAACCTGTCTATCAGTGATTTCACGGAGCAGGTTTTTGCGTCTGCCGGAATCCAGCTCGGAGAAAACGTCATCGAAAAGGAAAACGGGATATTCACCGCAATCCATTTTGCAGATTTCACCCTCGGCAAGCTTCATCGCAAGGGCTAATGAACGTTGTTGCCCTTGTGAGCTATATAGACGCGTGTTTTTGCCGTTTAGGTTAATCAGGATATCATCCTTATGTATTCCATACAAAGTCGAGCCTGCGGCAATCTCGCGCTCGTGAAAGTCGGTAAGGAGTCGGAGAAAGCTTTTCTCGGTTGTTTCGACATCAAAATAAAGCTCGTTATCTTGCTTTGCAGATCCTGCGTAGATGAATTCTGGAGTTTCGTCGATTTCACCGCTTTGGCACATTCTCTTATAAAAATCCGCGATTATCTCACCGCTTCTTGCGATGTATTCCGCGCGCGCCTTGGCAATTATTGCCGCCTCGTGAGCAAGCTGTGCCGACCAAAAGTCGATTGTTGCCTCAAAGGTTGCTCTGTCTTCCTCGGCATTTTTGATGAGTTTATTTCGGTTAAGTAAAATTTTGTTATATTTCTGCAACGAGTGCAAATACATCGGCCTTATCTGCGAAATGGCAACGTCGAGATAATTTCGACGAAGTGAGGGACCGTCCTTTATCATTTGCAGATGGTCGGGAGAGAAAAGCACTGCACGGAATGAGCCGACAAGCTCGGATAACTTTGTTATTTTTACTCCGTTATGAGTTACGACCTTTCTCTGTTTCGCATTACTTGACATACGCATAGTGATGTTTTGTTCCCTATCCGCGCTTTCATAATCAAGTGAAACAGAAGCGTATTCCTCACCGAAGCGGATGATTTCCGTATCGTGCGTGGTTCTAAAGCTTTTGCCAAGAGAAACGTAATAAATTGCCTCAAGCAGATTGGTTTTTCCTTGCGCATTTTCACCGTGGAGAACGTTTATGCCATTATCGAATTCGACAATTTCGTTCTCCGCGTTACGAAAATTGCAAAGCTCTACTTTTTTACAAAGCATAGTTATATAAAAATCAAAAATTAGTCTTTAAGTCTAACAGGAAGGAGCATAAATACCTCTTCAACACCCTCTTTTGCCTCTGCGGGAGTGATATTGAGAGAGGAAAGATGGCTTGAGAGTGAAAGTTTAATTCTTTCTGCATTACAAGCTCTTACAGAGTTAATAAGGTAGCGGTTATTGAAGCCGATAGTGAGTGGTGCACCGATATCGTTGATTTCGATTTCATCGTATGTGCTACCTGCGCTTGAGCTTGCGGTGATTTTGAGAAGTCCGCCATCGAAGATGAGTTTAACGTGTGATCTCAATGAGCCGGCAATCTTTTCTTCGGTAACAAGGGCTGCTCTTTCAAGTGCGGAAATGAGTTCATCGCGATCACATTCTGCGCTATACTTATGATTCTTAACGATAATTCTATCATAGTCAAGGTATTCACCCTCGATAAGACGGCTAAAGAAAATAATCTCACCAATCTCAAAAACGATGTTCTTTCTTGTCATAAAGATGCGAACAGTCTTTTCCTTGTTGTCGGAAAGGAGTTTAACAAGCTCGTTAACTGTTTTTACAGGCAAAATGAATGCATTTCTATAGATACCCGTATATTCCTGCTCTGTTGTGTATTCGATTGTTCTATCACATTTAGCAAGCTTGAAGTTATCGCAAGAAACCATTGTAAGCTGATCGTTTACCATTCTTACAAAAGTACCGTTAAGAATATTTCTCTGGTCATTTACACCCATTGCGTACATTGTTTGAGAGAACATCTCCTTAAGGTCGCTTTGCTTTACAAAGAAAGCGTCGTTTGATTCAAGCTTAGGAATTGCAGGAAAATCACTACCGGAAAGCGCGTTCATCTTGTGGCTTGACTTTCCGCAAATAATGTTTGCAACGTTTTTGTCATCAACAACAAGTTCAACTTCGTCCGCGGGCATTACGCGAAGTGTTTGGTTAAGCTTTACTGCGTTTATGATATATGTTCCTTCTTCAAGGACTTGAGCGTGAGTTGTTATTCTCATTCCCTTTTCAAGGTCGAATGTTGTGAGAATGCACACGTCGGGGAATTTTGCTTCAATGAGAATACCCTCGGCAGCAGGTACTGTTACCTTTGTGGATACGCAGCTCATAAGAGGCGCGATATCCGCTGCAAGCTCGTGTCTGTTGAATCTGATTTTCATAATTTTATCTCCATTCTTTTTTAGAAGTTTAATTTAATTTGAAAGTTAGTTTTGTACCAATTTCCGCTTTTAAAAAAAAGCTTGGCCAAAACTTTTAATCATGGGTTTGCGCTGACTTGTCGTAAATTTTCGCCAATTCACAATGAATTGGCGGTTTTGAAATCCCAACATCATCCTTACGTGTAAACACGACGGTTGACATTGTGCTTCCAAAACTACGAAAACCAAATCAGAGATTTGTTTTTCTAAAATTTACTTTGTTAGTGTGTAGCCGTGAAGTTCTATTTTGAATTTTGTTTGTATAAAAGTTAGTTTAAGTTTTGAAACGGGCGCACGGAGTGCTCCCCTACGAAGCTTGTGCGTGCGGGACGTCGTAGGCGCCGTCCCCTCCTTGCCTTCTCCAGCGGAGAAGGGGGACCGCCGAGGCGGTGGATGAGGAGAGCACCATTTAGTTTTAACTAACGGCTCTCTCATAAAACTTATGTTTTTTTATTTTGAAACTAATTTCTTTGCGTTAGGACGACTTTGTGCAAATGAGAAAGACGATTGTTTGCACAAACCGTGTTCTCCTCATCCACCGCCATCGCGAACCCCCAAAACTGCGCAATGCTCGTTTCGGGGAACCCCGACCGCGGTCCCCCTTCCCCGCTGGGGAAGGCTAAATGTTCGGTGAAACCTCTTTAACGATTTCTTTTATTTCGAAGTCGAGCATTGCATCTGTGATGAGCTTGCGCTCGATTGTTTCAATTGAGCTAATAATCGTTGAATGGTCGCGGTTAAATATTTTTGCGATATTCGGAAGTGACATTTCAGTAACCTCACGGATAATGAATATCGTGATATGGCGCGCAAAGGCAATTTCCTTGTTTCTCTTTGTGGAAATGAGGTCCTCTTTTTTTATGCCGTATTTTTGATAAACTGATGCAAATATCTTTTCAACCGTCACGCTTGTGGGTTCTGCACCGCCAAGAAGCTCGGAGATGCAACCGCGTGCGAGGTCCATATCAATTTTTTCACCTGAAAGGAACACTCTTGCACCAAGCTTTTTGATAGCTCCCTCAATCTGACGGATATTTGAACGAAGGTTTTCCGCAAGGAATGTGAGCACATCCTCGGGAAGCTCAACACCAACCTGCTCTGCCTTCTTTTTGATAATTGCTATACGAAGCTCAAGGTCGGGTGCTTGAATATCCGCGATAAGTCCCCATTCAAATCTAGTTTTAAGTCTATCTTCAAGAGTTTTGATTTCTCTTGGTTGACGGTCACTTGTAAGAATTATCTGCTTTCTGCCTTCGTAGAGTGCATTGAACGTATGGAAAAATTCCTCCTGCGTTGAAACCTTACCCGCAATAAACTGAATGTCGTCAATAAGAAGAACGTCACAATCGCGATATTTCTCGCGGAATTCAGGCATTGCCTGGCGGGAAAGGCAATCAATCATCTGATTTGTGAAATCTTCACCCTTTATGTAGATAACCTTAACGTTTGGATTTTGCTCACGAAGGTAGTTTGTGATTGCATAAAGCAAGTGGGTTTTACCAATTCCACTTGGACCATAGATGAACAAGGGATTGTAATTCTTTGCTGGCATCTTGGCAACCGCTACGCAAGCAGCGTGTGCAAACTTATTTGATGAGCCAACAATGAAATTATCAAAGGTGTATTCGAAGTTAAAGGGGGGCATTGTTGATCCGAGATGATGGGTATTTTCCTCGGATTTTTTCTTTTGCTCCGCTTCTTTTTGCTTTTTCTCCTGTTCAAGACGCCATGAAGGATCGCCCATGGAAACTCTTTCCATAATGCTCTGCTTCATTTTTTCTCTATCAAGAGGAGTGCCTGTAAAAATGACGTTCACAATAACGTCAAAGCCAAGCTCCTCTGAAAAGCGGCGGGCAAGATCACCCGTATATTTTTCGGTTAGCGTTTTCTGCTTGAGTTCACTCTTGATACCCATTGTGATAACGCCATCCTCATAGTCTTCAATTGTAAGGTCTTTAAACCAAAGCTCGCGAATGGGCTCTGCCATTGAACCCTTGAAGGAATCATAAACGATTTCCCAAACAAGCTTAATTTCCTGTAAATACGCCTGATTTGACACTGCGGAAAATTCCTTTCTTAGTAGTCTATTGCTTTACGCACACTCGTACACGCGCGCGTTTTGATAACATAAATTAATATAATGATATAATACACGTAATTATATCATAGATATGCAATTTATAGTTGAAATTAATATAAAATTTACAATTTGTTTACAATTAAGATGAAGTGTTGTATTCAAATTTTGATTTATAGGGGAAGTTACAAAGATAAAAAAGGTCGCTTTTGAAAAAGCATCGCGCGAACCCCCAAAGCTCATAAATGTCGCTTCGGGGAACCCCGCACGCAAAACTTTTTAATCGGTTTTTTAAAATAAATTCTGCGCAAATCGTATTGTTTGGTGCAACCAAACAACACATAACGATTTTGCTCACACGTTCGCAAAATCTGTGATTTGCTACTGCCAAACGAAGACGTTTTGCTACCAAAATGGCTACGTGCAGTGTAGCAAAGCGCAGTTTTTATCGTGCTCGCACGATGAAAACATTTGTGACGAGCACGCAGAAGTGAGTCACGCGCATTGCGCGGAATTTATTTCCCCAACATTTAAAAGTTTTGCGGAGCTTTTTCAAAAGCGACCCTTTTTTACTTTGTAACTTCTCCCCGATAAATCCCAATTTATCGTCTATTTACCCCATATTTACATTTTTCTCTTGCAATTTAATAAAAAAGTGATATAATTAAACTGTGGTAATGTGCCAATGTGTAAATTTCAGGAGGAAAAACCAATTATGATTTACTCTATTACATTAGAAAAATTAATGAAAGAACTTCAGTTTGAAGAAATATATATGCCTGTTTCTGCGAGTGAAATTAAGATTACCAATCGCGAGATAATGCGTCCCGGACTTGCTCTTGCGGGATTTTTCACCGTATTTGAGCCTACCAGAATGCAAATTATCGGTCGCGCGGAAATGCAATATCTTTATGAGATAGGTAAGGATTTGGCAGATGCTCGTCTTGATGCGTTTTTTGCTAAAAATCCGGTTGCGGTTGTTATTACGACCAATTTTGAAGTTGGTGACGAAATTTTGCTTCCTGCCAAAAAATACGGTGTTCCTATTATTCGAACAAAGGAAAAAACGAGTCCTACGATGGCTTCACTTATTGCGTCACTCAATACTCACCTTGCTAACAGAATTACTCAACACGGTGTTCTTGTTGAGGTTTTCGGTGAAGGTGTTTTGATAATTGGTGATAGCGGCATCGGTAAGAGTGAAACCGCTATTGCACTCGTTGAGCGCGGACACCGTCTTATTGCCGACGATGCGGTTGAAATCAAGCGCGTTTCTGCAAAAACCCTCGTTGGTAGCGCACCTTCCCTTATAAAGCACTACGTTGAGCTTCGCGGTATTGGTATTATTGACGTGCGCCGTCTTTACGGTATGGGTGCGGTTAAGGACTCCGAAAAAATCGACCTTGTTATACATCTTGAACAGTGGGTTGAGGGTAAAATGTACGATAGATTTGGTCTTGACGATCAAACCTATAACATTCTTGGAATTGACGTTCCTTCAATTACCGTTCCTGTTCGTCCCGGACGTAGCTTGCCAATTATTCTTGAAATTGCTGCAATGAATCATCGTCAAAAAAAGATGGGTTACAACACCGCAGCGGAGCTTGAAAAACAACTTCTTGAGCAGTTTGGAGTAGAAAATGAGTAAAAAATATGATAATTACGGCGCAATTTCAACGATTTACGATAAAATAAATACTAACGTTGACTATTGTGCATGGGCGGACTTCTTCGAAAAATGCTTTGACAAATTTTTGACCACCCGACCGGAGCTTGTGCTTGACCTTGCCTGCGGCACGGGGAGTATGACGCTTGAACTTGCTAAACGCGGATACGATATGATAGGCATTGACGGTTCACCCGATATGCTCAACGTGGCTCTCGACAGAAAATATGATATGGAATTGCCACGCGACGTGCTTTTTCTTCTTCAGGATATGCGTGAATTTGAGCTTTACGGCACGGTTGGGGCTATTACCTGTTGTCTTGACAGTATTAACTACCTCACAGGTGACGGGGAGCTTGAAAAATGCTTCTCTCTTGCCCACAATTATCTCGACCCTGACGGATTGCTTTTGTTTGATGTGAACACGCCTTACAAATTTGAAAAGATTTATGGCTCGAATTCTTACGTTTACGAGGAAGATGATTGTGGTGAGGACAGCTTTTGCGTTTGGCAGAATTTTTATGATGCAGAAACGAAAATTTGCGATTTTTCACTTACTGTTTTTGAAAAAAATGAAGGTAAAGACACCTATTCTCGCAGAGATGAGATTCAAAGTGAGCGTTGTTATTCAAAAAACGAGATAGAAATTGCTCTTGAAAAATGTGGTTTTGAAATTATTGACTTTTATTCCGATTTTGATTTTTCTTCCTCAAATGACACGAATGAGCGTTGGTATATAGTTGCAAAGGCTAAAAAATAAACTGATTTTTTTATAACTATTGACATTTTTGTAATATTGTGTTAAAATTGACTTGGTGGAATATATAAATTTAGGAGGATTTTTTTATGAAAAAAATATTTTTTGTTTTCTTAATCGTAGTTTTGTTGTCATCTGTTATGACACTTCCTGTGTGTGCGGCAACAGCATCCAACGGCTCAAACTCAACTGCACCACGCGATGATCTCAGTGTTTTGGATCAAATTTTGCTTGAGCTTGAAAACAACAATATGCCCACGGCGATTGAATTGGTTTTGACTGTTATTCTCTTGCCCCTCATTATTGCTGTTGGCTTGCTTGCTGTAATTGCATTCCTTGTTTTCTTGGCAATTAAGTACATCGGTATTTGGTTGTTCTTCATTTAATTGAACTGATTTTAATAAAAGGCATACTGCAAGTATGCCTTTTTGTTTTGTGCGTTGGTGCTTCAAATTTTGATTTATTGGGAAGTTACAAAGATAAAAATTTTCGCTTTTTTGAAAAAAAGCTCGCAAAAAACTTTTAATCGTGTTATGGTAAACAAATTTCGCGCAATGCGCGTGACTCGCAATCACACGCGCTCGTCACACTCGTTTTTATTGCACAAGTGCAACAAAAACCGCGCATTGCTACTTTGCACATAGCCGTTTTGATAGTAAAATGGCTTCGCACAAATCTGTAGGGGAGGGGTTTTCCCTCCCGCCAAAAATGAAATTAGTTTGAGTTCATAAGCGGGTGCACGGAGTGCCCCCCTACAAAATCGGTACATAACCGCTTTGATAGCAAAATGGCTACGTTTGGCATTAGCAAATCATAGATTTTCGAACTGCCTGCCAACAGTGAGAAAATCGTTATGTATTGTTTGATTTCAATCAAACAATACGATTTGCGCGGATTAATTTAATACCCACGATTTAAAAGTTTGGGGGTTATAGGGGGATTTTTCAAAATCCCCCTAAATCTTTTCTTAACTATCTTCTCCCCGATAAATCCTAATTTATATATCTGCATATACTAATAAAAAAGTATAAGGAGAAAAAATATGATAGTTACCAAAGCATACAATCGTGAGAGGGCGGTTGAATACGCGCGTAGGTGGGCGCTTTCACGCAATCCTTTGTTTTATGATTTTACCGGTGGTGGTGGAAATTGTACCAATTTTGTTTCTCAAAGTATTTTAGCGGGATCTTTAACAATGAATCCCACTGAAACGTTTGGATGGTATTACACAAGCTTAGATGACAGGTCACCATCTTGGACCGGTGTGCGTGAATTTTACGAATTTATGTGCGGCCTTGGTGGATTTGAGCCTAAAAACGATAGAATTGGTCCTTTTTGTGAGGAGGTGAGTCGAGAAAAATTAGAAATTGGTGACGTTATTCAGCTTGCAAATTCGCGCGGACAATTTTACCATTCACTATTAGTGTGCGGTTTTAGGGACGGAGATATACTTATTAGTGCGCAATCCAATGATGCCTTAGACAGACCCCTTTCAACATATAATTACGCTATGGCGCGTTTTTTACACGTTGTAGGCGTTAACGTAGAGCTTGTGGACGATTTGCGCGCATTCTCCGAGCTAATAGATGCTATTTCCCTGCCGCCTAAAAATCAAATTTACGTCCCAATGATTGTTGAGGGAAATTAATTTGTTCAAATTTTGATTTGTCGGTGCCTTCTCCAGCGGAGAAGGGGGACCATTTATGGTGGAAGGGGTGCTTGCAGCGGGGGGACC